>JALEGO010000284.1 GCA_022763165.1 Flavobacteriales bacterium | reverse complement strand
ATCGTAGATGTTGCCATTTCTTTTTAAGCATAGTCCAAGGTTATAATATGGTTCTGCCTCTTGTGAGAATAGAGTCGTTGCTTTTCGATACCACTTTATGGCTTGCTCGTAATCTAATGCCTCTGCGAATAGGAAACCTTGAAAGGTCACATTGTGATAAGTTTTATGAGTTGATAATGATGCTAAGTTGTTGGAGATTGCGGAATCAATTTGACCTAGGTGATAGTAAGCAATAGATTTCAGTTGATAGTTGATTGAGCAATTGGATTTGGAACAATCCAGACTTTCTAATTCTTGAATCATTTCATTAAATTGACACTTTTCAAAGAGCGAAGCTACTCTTTGAAACCATAAAGATTCTTGGAATTCAGGGGGAACAATTTCTAAGCCTAAATCCATTTTATATGTTTTGATCCAGTCAGAGGTCTTGAATATGTTTGGAGACTCTTCTAGCTGATTCTGTTTGTTTTGTGCAAAACAAAATGAAAATGATAATGCCGACACAAGCATTAAAATGAGAGATTGCTTTTTCATGCTTTAAAGTTAAAAAAGCATATAAGGAATGAGCAATTTAGGAGGGTATACAAAACCCCAAAAAATCTTAAATAAGGGCGTATGTTATAAGACATTCACCCTCTCGGCATCAAACTTTAGGAAAATGAAAATGAGGATGGTAAATGCCCAAAGTGAGGAGCCACCATAGCTAAAAAAGGGCAGAGGTATCCCAATTACAGGCGCTAGACCTATAGTCATGCCAATATTAATGGTCAAGTGAAAAAATAGTATTGAAGCAACAGAATAGCCATAAACACGCGCGAATTTTAGCTTTTGCCGCTCAGCCAATTGAACAATGCGTATCAGAAATAGAAGAAAGAGGCCCAATACAGTTGTAGTACCAAGGAATCCCCATTCTTCGCCAATTGTACAAAAGATGAAATCTGTCTTTTGCTCAGGTACAAAATCGTACTTGGTTTGTGTTCCGTTAAGAAAACCCTTTCCGGTAACGCCACCCGAGCCGATGGCAATTTTAGATTGATTAACATTGTATCCGGTTCCACGGGGGTTATGGATTACCCCAAAAAGCTCGTTGAGACGGTCACGATGGCGATCTTTCAAGAGATGATCGAAAGCAAAATTGACACCTGAAACATAACCTGCACTAAAGATCAAAGTGATGATACTGATGAGATAGATATAGCGCACTTTTCTCAGGACATAGGTGGCAACTGAGATTAATAGGGCTAAGCTAGATATGAGAAGATTCACTCCTGAAATAGTCGCAAAAGCGAAGTGAATGGCATATTTATCTTGCCTTAGAATAACGACTAGGGCAAATAGGATGATCAAAGAGAAGATCGAAGTGGGGATCCAACCCGGTAAGCCTTCTCTGTAAAATACAATTATGAAAGCACCGTAGACCAATGCAGATCCTGGATCCGGTTGAAGAACGATCAAAAGAGCGGGAGCAAGAATAACACCAGTGATAATTAGGATGTTTTGTCCAAGTTTTTGTTGAAAATTATGAACACTGAAGACCTTGGCAATGGCTAAAGCACAGGCGAATTTTGCGAATTCTGAAGGTTGAAAATAAAAGAATCCAAGGTTAAACCATGATCTGGCGCCTTTTTTTTCAGCACCAAAAATGAGCACTGCTACCAACAAGGTGACCATAAACCCAAAAAGTCCATAGGCAAAGTACTCATAAAACTTGGCGTCAATAATTAAAATGGTGTAAGCGATTACGAAAGCCAATCCAATCCAAACAAGTTGTTTGGTGTATGAATGGCTAAAACTCCATGCGTTATCTGCGTTTTCAGTCATAGTGGCCGCATATATATTGGCCCAGCCAATAGCAAGAAGTATCACAAATAAAATCACTGTGACAGAATCGAAGTTTTTTATACTAATGCTCCTTGCTCTCATGGATCAATTTGATGAATTAAATCTGCCTCCATTATTCTTTTTTCCTTTAGAGAATCTGCCGTGTTTCTTAAATATTTTTCCATTATTAAACTAGCGATAGGAGCAGCCCAAGTTCCTCCAAAACCTGCATTTTCTACATAGACCGAAATGGCAATTTTTGGGTTGTCCTTGGGGGCAAAAGCAATGAATATTGAATGATCTTCTCCATGAGGGTTTTCAGCGGTACCCGTTTTGCCACAAACAGCAATGTCCTTAATGCGAGCACGTCTTGCGGTGCCATGTGGTTCGTTTACCACATCGTACATACCTTCTTTGACCGGATCAAAATGCTCACGTGATATTCCTGTTTCTAGCTTTTCTTTAAAAACATCATCATCAAAATGCTCTAAACGCTTGATAAAATGAGGTCGATAAAAAAAGCCTTTATTCGCAATTACTGAAGCAATATTAGCCATTTGAAGCGGTGTAATTAGGAGTTCTCCTTGTCCAATACTGAGTGAATATATTGTAGAAAATGCCCAACTATGATGCCCATACTTTTTGTCATATAATTTGCTGTCGGGCACGCTTCCAGCTTTTTCACCAATTATATCAACTTTTAAGCGTTGTCCTAGACCAAAGGCTGAAACTTGATCATGCCATTTATTTAAATTGTATTCACTGTCAGCGAAGATATTATCATAAAATCCTGGCTGAATGATTCTTTGAAATACCCTATAATAGTATGGATTACAGGAAAATTGAATGGCTTTTTTAACGTTTGCCGGAAAAGGATGATTGTGACAGCCCACAAGACCTTTGTCGCATTTAAAACTGCTGTACTCCGTGATATCTCCATTTTCCAATCCAATAAGCGTTTGAACAAGTTTGAAAATGGATCCAGGAGGATATTGAGCCGATAACGCACGGTTGAAAAAGACTTTCAAAGTATCGCTTTTGAGTTTTTTATAATTCTTGGAACGCCCGTTACCTGACAAAAGATTTGGATCATATGTTGGACTCGTGACCATGGTTAAAATTTCTCCAGAACTTGGCTCAATAGCAACTATAGCACCATTTTTGTTTTTCATGAGGCGCTCAGCATATTTTTGAAGTTCAATATCCATGGTAATCTGTATGTCGCTACCAGCAACAGGTAACAGGTCTTTCTCGCCATCTCTGTAAGGCTCTTGAATAATGTTATGCACATCTTTGACGTAAAACTTATATCCTCGTTGACCTCTTAAGTACTTTTCATAAGTCCGCTCAATGCCAATTGCTCCAATGAGCTCTCCCTCCATGTAGCTAGAATCTTTTTCCAGAGTGGATGGTCCAACTTCACTTAAGTAGCCGATGGCCTGCGCTCCTGCACTATATGGGTTTCTTCGAATTACACTTTTCCTGATATCAATACCATTGAACAAGTGGACTTTGTCCATGATTTTTGAAAAGCTCTCAGCGTCAATTTGTCTTTCGAAAACCTGCGGTTTATAGTAAGAGTATCCTCGTTTTGCCTTTATTCTTTTTAGTTTGTCTTCAAACTCATTTCTGCTTATATCAACAAGTTGACAAAATTTCAATGTATCAAAACCGTTTTTCAATTGCTTTACGGTGATCATTAAATCATATGAAGCCTCATTAACGGCTATTTTTTTATTGTTTCTATCTAATATTATACCCCTTGGAGCAATCTGGGGAACATTTTCAATAGATTGATTGTCAGCTGATAAAACGTATTTTTCGCTCAGAACCTGAATGTAAAAAAGTCTTAGAATGTAAATCAACACGACTAATGCGAAAATGCCTGATATTATAATTTGTCGATTTTGATTTTGAGACATACCCTAACTACCTCTTCTTGGAGTTAAAAAGAAATGTGTAATGATAATTAAAATTAAGGTAAGTGATGTACTTAAGAAAGATCTTAATAGAATATTTCCGATCTCTGAGAATTTTGAGGCTTCGATAAGGAAAAGTGTAAAATGATGAATGAGGGTCATAGTCAGCGCATATGTGATAAACCAACTAAAACTAAATTCTTTGATTGATGGTTTAACATTAGCTTCGTATCCATCTCTGGGGGCAATTAAATTTAACAGATAGGGTCTCAAAAATGCAATCAATAATGCTGAAGCTGCATGCATTCCAAGAGTCCCATAGAAGATATCAATAATCAGCCCTAAAATGAAACCCAATACTATTAGCGCTGAATGCTGAAAATGAACGGGGAGATAGAGAATGATGAAAATATATAAATTAGGGCTGATGTACCCACCTAATTGAATGTTTTGCAAAATGAGCAGTTGCAGAACGATAACGATTAGACTGACTTTCCATATGTCGAGTATCTGGCTGATCATTCAGGATCCATTTTATCCATTAAAGCATCGGTTTCTTCTTTAAAGACGTTCTTGACAATATAGCAATTAGAGAGTCTTCGATAATCAAGATCAAATTTCACCTGAATGTTTAAGAAGCCAATGCCTTCAATAGGGTCAATAGATGAAATACTCCCCACACAAATGCCTTCAGGGAATATTCCAGAGGCTCCCTTGGTTACGACTGTGTCTCCGATACTAACATCCGCATGATTAGGAATATCATTCAACGTGATAAACTGATCTCCATTCTTATGATCCCAATTTAATCTGCCCAAATAGTTTGATCTTTTTATTTGAGCACTGATTTGAAGTTTTTCGTTCATAATGCTCTGTACGTTACAGAAATTTGCGGAAACATCTTTAACTACTCCAACAATGCTTTCATTAAAAATAACACCCATTTCGCTCCTTACTCCATGATTCGAGCCTTGATTTAGCAGGAGGAAGTTTTTCTTTCTGTTGAATGTAATATTAATGACTTTAGCTGGTAAGTATTCGTATTGAAGATTGTACATGGAGTCTTTAAACATCAATGCTGATCTTGCTTTAATATCCAATGAGAAATCTGCTTGACTGAGTAATTTTGAATTTTCTTCTATGAGTTGTTCATTATCATCTTTAAGCTTGAAGTAGGAGTAGAATGAGTGCTCTTTGTCATAAAAATATCCAGCTATCTCAAGATAGTTAGTGTAGAAATTATTTTGATGGTAATTATTACTTTTAATGATCAGGATTAGCGCAACAATCTCAAGGAATACAAAGAGAAAAGTATTTCTATATTTCCAAATTAACCTTATGAGGTTCTGCATGCTTCAATGGATCAGCGAATTAGGAAGGTATACCTGTTTATATTTTTAAGAGCTATTCCAGTACCTCTAGCGACAGCTCTTAATGGGTCTTCTGCAACATGAACTGGAAGTTTTGTTTTTGCAGAAATTCTTTTTGGTAATCCTCTTAGCATGGAGCCTCCACCTGCAAGGTATATGCCAGTTTTATAAATATCGGCCGAAAGCTCTGGAGGAGTCATTTCAAGAGCGCTTAAAATAGCTTCTTCAATCTTAGCTATTGATTTGTCCAGTGCTTCAGCGATCTCTTGATGTGTAATTTTAATTTCTTTCGGAATACCTGTCATAAGGTCTCTTCCGTGTACAGCCATCTGATCAGGCGGATTGTCAATCTCGACTAATGCTGCTCCAACATTAATCTTAATGAGTTCAGCTGTTCTTTCCCCAACAAGGATGTTGTGCTGTCTTCTCATGTAGTCTTCGATGTCACTTGTGAATTCATCTCCAGCTACACGAATAGATTTATCACAGACGATGCCCCCAAGAGCAATCACAGCAATTTCGCTGGTGCCTCCACCAATGTCAATGATCATATTGCCCATAGGTTCCTCTACATCAATACCAATACCGATTGCTGCGGCCATAGGTTCATGAATGAGGTAAACTTCTTTAGCACCCGCATGTTCGGCACTATCTCTTACCGCTCTTTTTTCTACTTCCGTTATACCTGAGGGAATACAAATAACCATTTTTAGGGTTGGGCTAAATATCTTTCTATCAGTATTTAGTTTTTTGATAAAAGCCCTGATCATATGCTCAGCTGCATAAAAATCCGCAATCACACCATCCTTTAAGGGCCGAATAGTTTTG
The DNA here is from genome assembly GCA_022763165.1 of Flavobacteriales bacterium. Lineage (GTDB taxonomy): Bacteria > Bacteroidota > Bacteroidia > Flavobacteriales_G > JALEGO01 > JALEGO01. Next base: position 2,772 of record JALEGO010000284.1, on the reverse strand, counting down.
ATATTCTCATGCGTTTTACCATGCATTTTCTGGGCAGATTTACCTACAGCAATAACTTTCCCTGAATTTCGATCAACAGCGACTATAGAAGGCTCATCAACAATTACCTTGTCATTGTGGATGATTAATGTGTTTGCTGTGCCAAGATCTATGGCTATTTCTTGGGTTAAAAAATCAAATAATCCCATTAATTAAAGACCAGTTTTAATTGCCTAAATTAACTATAAAACGGGTGAATTCAAACAATTAATGTTTAAAGTGTCTAAACCCGCTAAAAACCATTGGCATGCCCACAGAATTGCAGTACTCAATTGAGTCTTTGTCTTTAATCGAACCTCCTGGCTGTATTACTGCTGACAAACCTGATTCATATGCTATTTTAACACAGTCTGGAAAAGGGAAAAAAGCATCAGAAGCCATGACCGCACCCTTTAAATCGAAATTAAAGTTCTTGGCTTTGTGAATAGCTTGGTTAAGAGCATCAACTCTTGAGGTCTGTCCAGTACCAGAACCAATTAATTGTTGGTTTTTTACTAAAACGATACCGTTGGACTTGGTATGCTTTACCAAAACATTCGCAAGGAGAAGGTCTTTGATTTGGTTTGGGCTTGGTTTCTCATTACTGACAGTATCCAGATTTTCTTCCTTTACAAGATCCTGGTCAAGATCCTGCACCAATTGTCCGTTTAGAATAGTTCGAACTGTGGATTGATTGAAATCAAAGTTTTTAATCTTTAATAGTATTCTTTTCTTTTTCTTCGTGAGTAGTTCAAGGGCCTCTTGATCAAAAGAAGGCGCTATCAGAACCTCGTAGAAAATTTTATCGATTTCCTCAGCAACCTCTAACGAAACTGGTTTATTGCAAATGAGTATCCCTCCGAATGCTGATATGGGATCACCTTGTAATGCCTCTTTCCATGCATCAACAAGATTTTCTCGGATGGCGTATCCGCAGGCGTTATTGTGCTTTAATATTGCAAATGTTGGAAGTTGCGATGGGTTGTCTTTCATTAACTTGCAAGCCGCATCAATATCCAGCAGATTGTTATATGAGAGCTCTTTTCCAGAAATCTGTTCAAGCATTTTACTGAGATCACCAAAGAAATATCCCTTTTGATGAGGGTTTTCACCATATCTTAAAGTTTTTGAAGTACTTTCTGTAATCAACAGGTTTGTAGGGGTGTCGTTGAGATAATTTTGGATTTGTGCGTCATAGTTAGAAGATATTTGAAAGGCTTTTGCTGCAAGCTGTTTTCGAGTTTCTTGGCTTGTCGTAGCCTCTTCACTTAATATTTTCTCCAATCGACTGTATTCATTTTGGGAAGGGATAACCACAACATCTTCATAGTTTTTGGCTGCGGCCCTAATAAGAGAAATCCCGCCAATATCAATTTTTTCAATGATCTCTGGATGGGTTGATGCGTTGGCAACTGTTTCTTCAAAGGGGTAAAGGTCAACTACTACCAAGTCAATTTGTGGTATGTCAAACTCAGCAATCTGAGCAAGGTCCTCTTGGCTGTTCCTTCTGTTGAGAATTCCCCCGAAAACTTTTGGATGTAACGTTTTGACTCTCCCTCCCAAAATGGAGGGGTAGGTGGTTAAGTCTTCAACAGGCATCGCCACAATTCCTGATTCTTGTAAGAACTTCAAAGTACCTCCAGTCGAATAGATAGTAATATCGTTTTCTCTTAACAAGTCAACGATTCTCTCTAAACCACTTTTGTGAAATACAGATATTAATGCGGTCTTAATTTTCTTTTCCATAATTTATTCTTGTTCTAAACATACTAACTCGATCGAAATGCCAAGAACACAATTTCCTTGATTATTTAATAGCTGATAAGAATATCTCACTCTAGCACCTTGATGGATCGGGACACCAAAATCGTAGATATTGGTTGGGCTAAAGGTGTCTCCACCATCATCGACTATGACAATTGTGCATCCATCTTGTCCCAAATTATCTTGAATTGTACCTGTTTTTCCACAAAGTTTATGATTGTCTTTATCGCAGGATAAAAACAGTGAAATCACGGCAATACAGAACAAAATATTCTTCATGATTGTAAAAATAAAATTTTATATCAAAAAAGACTATTCTGATAAAACGCTTTTCTGTTTAATGAGTTGAAATGTAGACTTATTTAACTGAAATTAATATTTTTGCTGCCTTAACGATTCTAAAAAATTCGCATGGCGGAACAAAACAACCCAAAAAGACGAACAACAGCCGGATCATCGAAACCAAAAGCTCAGTCTAAAGCCAATCAACCTGCTCGAAGGACAACGCAAAAACCTGCAAATACATCTCCGAAATCAGAGGTGTTAAAGGATGTGGCTGATGCTCAGTCCTACACTGCTCCTTGTGGCTTACATTTAGATATTGATCGCCAGAAAGAGTATTCTGGAGGTCAGGCAATACTCCGAGCTTTGTTTGGAGTATACTACATAGCGATACCTCACGGGTTCATTATGTATTTCCTTTCCATATGGTCTTTCATATTGGGTTTCATTGCTTGGTGGATCATGCTCTTCAAAGGCAGCTATCCAAAGAATTGGTATGCATATCAGATCAAATTGATGAAATGGCAGGTAAGAGTTGCATCAAGATTTTTGCATTTAAGAGATGATTACCCAAAGTTCGGTTTGAATGCTGAAGAAGAGGGTATTCGAATGCATGTTGAGTATCCGGGAAGAGTGAATAGAGGTCTATTGTTGGTAAAAACAATTTTTAGGGTCTTCTTCTTGATTCCGCATCTTTTTTGTGTTTAT
>JALEGO010000283.1 GCA_022763165.1 Flavobacteriales bacterium | reverse complement strand
TGCGCTGCAATTAGCCGTTAAATGTGGATATCATGTTGCGGTCATCAGTGGGGGAAGTTCGGAACCAGTTAAGGAACGCCTGAAGGCTCTTGGAGTATGGGATGTAAATCTAAGAGTGATTAGTAAACTTGATAAACTCGAGGAAATTTTGCTAAGTCAAAACATTGAAGCCCATGAAACACTGTATATGGGTGATGATATTCCGGATTGGGAGGTGATGAAATCTGTTGGCTTGCCATGCGCACCTGCTGATGCTTCCACAGAAATACTTGACTTGGCGATGATCATAGCGACAAAAAAGGGTGGGGAAGGTTGTGTCAGAGAAGTCATTGAAAAAGTAATGCGAGCCCAAGGAAAATGGTTTGCAAGTAAAATGGAAGAACAATTTAAGTGGTAATGAACCCTGTAGTAGCATTTTTGAAATTGGTACGCTGGCCAAATTTGGTCATTGTCATACTAGTTCTTACGCTGACTAGATATTGTTTGATTCATCCAATGACTGAAGCAATATTGGTTAGAAAGGTGAGTCTCCCGTTTTCTACTTTGGATTTTATGCTATTGGTTGTAGCAACGGTTCTCATGGCAGCTGCCGGTAACATTATCAATGATTACTTTGATGTACGTATTGACAGGATCAATAAGCCGCATAAGATTATTGTTGGTAAATATATCAAAAGAAGAGTGGCAATGTTACTGCACACCATATTTACCGGATTGGGCGTGTTAATTGGTCTGTGGCTATGCTACAAGACTGGGCTTTGGAAATTTTCGATTATATTTTTATTTACAAGTGCCTCATTGTGGTTTTATGCTACCACCTTCAAACACACTACATTAATTGGAAATCTAATCATTGCGCTTTTAGCCTTCCTTGTACCCTTTACCGAGGGTTTGTTTGAAATCTCCTTGCTGAATAAAACACTTGCGACTGAAATTATTGATTTTCCAAAAGCCTTTAATAGCATTGCCTATTGGGTCATTGGTTATGGTTGTTTTGCATTCATCTATACCTTTTCTCGTGAGATAACAAAAGACATTGAAGATATTGAGGGCGATAAGAAATATAATTCAAAGTCAATTCCAGTTGCTTGGGGTATCAATTGGGCTAAATCCATAATTGTTGTTTTGTACCTTGGCGCAATAAGTCTTTTGGCTTTGATTTATGTTCTGTTTCTAAAGGATTATTATACGCTTATTTACTTGATTGTAGGTATAATTATTCCAACAATTGGACTCATCTTTTACACAATTAAGGCTAAGCAAAAGGAACAGTTTCATAAAGCGAGCAATTGGAATAAGGTCATAACCCTTATTGGGGTGCTCTTTGCTATTTTGGTTGGTTATATTTTTGAATCTCTTGCTTAATGAAGACAAAGAGAAAAGTCTATTTGGGTTCAGGTTCTCCTAGGAGGAAAATGTTATTAGAGGAAATGGGTATTGAATTCGAGCAGGTCTCAGCTGATGTCGATGAAGTATTCCCTGATGATCTTGCTCTGGAAAAAGTGCCAGTTTTCTTGTCAGAGCTTAAAGCGAAAGCTATATTTCCACTTTGTGAGAATGGTGTATTAATCACTGCTGATACCGTAGTCATATGCGATGATGTGCTTTTGGGTAAACCTAAAGACTTTGAAGATGCGTTCGAGATGATTAAGATATTATCCAATAATACGCATGAGGTTATTACTGGAGTTACGATTACAGATACAAATGGTTTACACTCATTTTCAAGCAAAACCCAAGTGACATTTCACGATTTGACAGATGAGGAAATCGAACATTATATCAACAGTTGCGAACCATACGACAAAGCTGGTTCCTATGGGATTCAAGAATGGATGGGTTATGTTGGAATTAAAAGCATGAATGGCTCGTTCTACAACGTTATGGGATTGCCAACAGACAAGTTATTTCGTAAACTTAAGGAGATTGATATTATATAGTAGTATTGAAAATAATTGTTTCGATCGCTTCGTATTTCAAACTCATATGTGAATTCTTGGTTCGCTCAATCAAATTTCAGCTCAACACGTCTATTTTCCTTTTTTCCTTTTTCGGTGGTATTATCAGCCACAGGCACTGATTCTCCTTTGCCATCAGTCTTCAAGCGAGATGCTGCAATACCTTTCTTGATTAAATAGTCTTTTACGGTATTAGCTCTTTTCTTTGATAATTGGAGATTAAACTCAGCAGAACCAGTATTATCTGTATGTCCAACAATTTCTACACTCAAGTCAGACTTCTTCCTTAACTGTTCCGCTAACTTATCAAGAATAATGTGGCTTTCTTCCAAAATGATTTCCTTATTGGATTCAAAATAGATAGTGTTTAATGCCAAGGTTTTACCTTTTTCAATGGTAAAGTCTATGACTTGGTCATCAGAAAATTCGACTAAATTCAATTTTTCTTCAATAAAAGGTAATTTGGAAAACTTGAATTTACCACTGGCATCTATGTCATCCGAATTTGCGGTCATAAGTACCTGTCCATCATCATTCACATACACCATTTCCATATAATGTTCACCAGGGCTGTGATCCGCAATTTCCACTGCATAATCCTGACTAGGATCTATATTTTTAAAAGTAAAGTCGCCATTTTTGTCTGTATAAGTGTGCATTGGACTTTCATGAAATGGACTTAGTAGGCTAATCTTCATCCCCTCTATGCCATCTCGAGCATCTTCCTTCTTCACTACCTTACCAACAACACCACGTTTGCCTTCATCCAATTCGAGATTATCAATTGGAGAGTCGAACATAGATATGCCGTTCATGCCATCCAAATTTTTGATCTCATACTTGCCTGAGCCATCATTTTCAGAACCTTTCCCAACAATATTGTTTTGAGCGTCTACGAGGAAAAGTTCCAGATCGATTTTGCCTGGGTCTTCATTATCTATTTTAACGGCATAAACCAGGTCTTGTGGTAACTTCTTAAACTCAAACTTCCCTTGTAGGTCTGATGCCGTCTCAGCAATGTCCTTTTGTGTTTCAACGTCAATTAAATGTACTACAGCCCCTTCGTTACCTTCACTTGGATTCATTTGACCAATTAATTTATAAGATCCATTTAGGTACCCATCATCTAAGCATAATTTGAAAGCACCCAAATATTCCTTATTATTTTGATGATCTATACTGAAGAAGTAATCTTTTCCTTTTTCGAGAGAAACATAGTTTAATTCGCAAGTGTTCTCAGGCTTTTGATATTTTTTACACGACAGTTGTTTGAAATCAGAATTATAAAGTGTTATGTAAGGAAATGAAAAATTGCTTTCGCCAGAGGGCGATACTTTAATACTGATTTTTTCTGTTTTGGCTTTGAATTTGAACCACCTATTGTAATTGCCATGACCACTTAAACAAGAGCTCCCGGGTTTTGTTGATGATGCTCCTTTTGTACTCCATTCAACGTTAGATGAAGAACAATAATTACTGGTACTATTTAGAAATTGGGCACCCTCTTTCCAGTTATAATTTATATGACTGTTGACGCAAAGTGTGAATTTCCCTACATAATTATGATGGGTATGATTAAAAATAGCAAAGTAGTACAATTCATCATTTTTTAAACCACTGTGAGTCAATGATAAATTGTCGGTTGCATCTAAATATTTCACACTTTTTATTTCTTTAAGATCCTTATCAAATAGAGCAATATAGGGAAACTGAACACCTCCATTTTTTTTGCCGTCACTAAAAAGTTTAATCAATACGTTTGAACTTTTTGAAGTAAATGAAAACCATTTACCATAAATTAAAGCGTGTTCGGCCGCCTCAATTTTAGGTTGATCTTCTTCAAATTCAGCCGTTTTGAACTCGTAATTCTCAGAACACCAATCATTAACATTTTTAATGTCATATGAGGACTTTTGAATGGTATTGTTTGATTGAGCAATACCGTTAATCGTAATTGCTAGAAATAGTACAAATGCCAAAAAGCGCTTTGTGCTCATGCTTAAAGTTTTAATAAAACTATAGATTTAGTTTAATTTGGCAACAATTTTAAAAAATCTAAAACTTGGAAATACTTTTTGTAACGCATAATGACAATAAGGCTAAGGAAATACGTTCTAAAATTTCTAGTGATATTTTAATAAAGGGTCTTTCGGATTTCAATTTTAGCGATGAAATTGCCGAGACTGGCTCTACTTTAGAAGAAAACGCAGCGATAAAGGCAAGATATGCACATGACCGACTTGGCGTAGATTGCTTTGCTGATGATACTGGTCTTGAAGTATTGGCACTTAACAATGCTCCAGGTGTGTTTTCAGCGCGCTATGCTGGCTTGCAATGCAGTGCTGATGACAATATTGATAAGTTGCTTTTGAATCTTAAAAATAGTGAGCATCGGATGGCGCGTTTTAGAACTGTCATATGCTTAATTATTAATGATAAAGAGCATTTTTTTGAGGGTAAAGTTGATGGTGTTATCACTGAAAGCAGGATGGGAAATGGTGGTTTTGGTTATGATCCAATATTTAAACCAAATGGGTTTGTTCAGACTTTTGCGCAAATGTCTTTAGAACAAAAAAACAAAATAAGTCACAGGGCTTTGGCCGTGGATCAATTAGTGCGTTTTTTAGAAACTGCAACTTCTATATGATCAGCAAATAAGTTTGAAATATCGATCCCGCAATAAGCCGCTTGCTGGGGAATCAAACTTCTATCCGAGAGGCCTGGAATGGTATTGACCTCAATGAAATATAAGTCACCATCAACCACCATGTAATCTACTCTTATGGTGCCATGACATTTCAAGAGTTTATAGATTTGTGCACTTTGCTCCATGCATAAATCATAAATATCCCTATCAATTTTAGCCGGAGTAATTTCTTGAGTTGTATCATCTTCATATTTTGCCGCATAGTCGAAAAAATTGCTTTGACTGTGTATGCTCGTTACCGCTAGCGACTTGACTTCACCATTAAAATATGTAACTCCACATGTGATTTCTTGGCCTTGTAAGTATTGTTCTATTATGAGTTCATCATCAACTTCAAATCCCTTTTGTATAGCTGAATCCAGCTGATCTGTGCTTTCCACCTTAGAGGCACCAACACTTGACCCTCCATTGTTTGGTTTAACAAAGCAAGGAATACCAATTTGATCAATAATTTCTTGTCTGGGGATGGGTTTATGAGAGCTGAGCGTAAGACTTTTAGCTTGTTGTGTAGCGATCTCTGATACCTGCACTTTGCAAACATCCTTGCTAAAGGTTAAAGCGGAAGTCAATTGATTACATGATGTATATGGAATATTCAGTAAATCCCAGTAGGCTTGAAGTTTGCCATCTTCACCAGGAGTACCATGAATAACATTAAAAATGCAATCAAACCGAACTTTTTGTTCGCCAATTTGAACACTAAAGTCAGATTTATCAATATCTACTTTTAATCCTTCAGGGCTTAGATAATACCAGCGGTCCAATTCGATGATTACTTTGAATCGCTTGAATTTATTTTGATCTAAATTGTTGTAGACTGTTTCTTGACTTTTGATAGAGATGTCATATTCATCCGAAAATCCACCCCCAACAATGGCGATATTCATAGCTCTTTTGTTTGTTGAAAAGTACCAAAAAAAAGCATTTCCTTATTTACAATGGATTTAATTTTTGTTAAGACTTCAATACTGGTAAATCATCAGCGTTATGATTTATATTTGTTTTTTAGAAGGGTTATGTTTGATTACCTTTGTGCCTTATGAAATTCTTGAAATTCCTCATTAGTAGAACTTTTTTTATACACCTATCTATTGCAGTGGTGCTAACAGCAGCCTTGATTTGGGGAACTTTTATTTACCTAAAATCCTACACTAGATTTGGTGAATCTGTAACAGTGCCTGAATTAAAAGGATTTAAGGTTGAGGAGTTAGGTCCTTTTTTAAAGGATAAAAAATTACAATATGTTCAGGTGGATCCCGTTTATGATCCTAAGATGCCTAAAGGAACAGTGGTTTCTCAAAACCCAGAGCCAGGTTCCTTGGCAAAGGAAGGAAGAAAAATATATGTACGGATCAATTCGTTAGATAGGCCAGAGTCTGTAGTTCCTGACTTGGTTTCTTTGACGAAGCGTGGTGCAGAGAGTAAATTAATGAGAGCAAAACTTAAAGTAGGAATAACTATCACAGAACCTTCATCTGCTGTTGGGTTTGTCATCCGTGTCGAAAAAAATGGCAGAACCCTTTCTCCTGGAGATAAATTACCGGAATGGTCCAAAGTAGATTTAGTAGTAGGTATTGGAAGTTCTAGCGAACGAACTGACCTACCTAATTTCGTTGGTTTAAACTTAGATGAATCGGAGGCGTTAATAGGTGATAAGCTACTCTCAGTAGTTCCTGTATTATATCAGGGTTGCGAAACTGCTTTAGATTCAAGTAAAGCATTGGTTTTTCGCCAAAATCCGGACTATGAGGAAGGAGCAAGCGTTTATCAGGGGCAAGTAATAAGTCTTTGGATGACCTGTGGCAGCGATTCTATTCCTGATACCACAAGCTCTGCCGCCAGGTACATGAAAAAACCAATTAATTAACCAGTTAATGAAAAAGATTGCCGCCTTTTCCATATCATTCCTTTTCTTAACAAACTTGTTGCTGGCTCAACAATCAGATGAATTTGATTTACATGATGATGGTGAGTATATCACTCCTATCCATTATGTCAATACAAAAAGTAGTCCTAGTTATAGAGGGGCTAATGATTTGGTATACATTTTGGATACTTTAGAACTTCCCTTTATAGATGACTTTTCTTTTGACTATCAAAAAAAATATTGGGCTGTTCCAAATGGCAATAATGTCATAGATTCGGTTGGGACTAGGTTTTTGGCTGATGGTGTAGCCCTGGACACCATAGCATACATGTTTGATACAAGCTTCAGTTATGTGTTTAATGGCTCTGGCTATGACACACTTCCAAATCAATCCATTGAACTCATTAGGTTTGATAATTTTAACAACCTGAATTTGGCCACTGATACTCAAACGGTTTGGCCTGCTTGTGAATGGAGAATAGAACCAACTTCGACCATTAAGTACGATTTGGTGCCTGACTCTGTAGCCGTAAATACCGACACTTTAAAATTTGTTCCGGATGACAATTCCTTGTGGTTAGATGTTAGACCATCTGTATACATAAATAATGGAATGGGGATAGATCCTCCAACGATTGGTGTTGCAACTTTTGACGGTCTGGATCATAGAGGTAATCCCTACAATATAAGTGCTGCAAACATCAATGGTGAAGCAGATACTATTACTTCGAAACCCATAGACTTGGATTATTTGCCAGGTGATTCGGTCTATCTGAGTTTTTATTATCAATCTGGAGGAAACGGAAATGAGCCTGAATTTGAAGATTCCCTAATATTGGAATTTTATAATGTCCTGACTTCTGAATGGGATTTTGTTTGGAGTGTAACGGGGCAACCTGCATCTTCTTTTGTAGAGGTAATCATTCCTATTATTAATACTGATTATTTACAGAATGGCTTTCAATTTAGGTTTAGAAATTTCGCAACCCTGTCAGGTGCTTGGGATGTCTGGAATCTTGATTATGTATATTTGGATAAAAATCGATCGGTTAGCAACTCCAGACTGGATGCTTCATTCCTAAATCCAATTTATTCTTATGTGAAAAATTATAGTGCTATTCCATGGGATCACTATAATCAAGACCCAGCTTCTCAAACCATTGATTTTATTGAGCCATCCGTTTACAATTTTTCTAGCTCTACGATTGCTGCAAATAGCTATTTTTATGAAGTTTTTGACCAACAGGGAAATTCATTATTCAATTCCGACTTATTGCAGACGATACCAGGAGGAGTCCCTGGGTTCTCAAGTAAGTCGGAGCCGCTGGAAGTTGCCCAGAGTCCGAATAATTTTAGTTTTCCCGTTTCAGGGCCTACGGAGTTTACAGTTATTACTTCATATGATCATTCAGGAGATATAAATAAGAGTAATGATACTTTAAAAAACCGTCAAATATTTGATACATATTATGCTTATGATGATGGAACTGCGGAAACCGCTTATACGCTCGTGGGTGTTGGCGCAAAAGGGGCTCAACAATTTTCAATGTCTGTCACTGATACACTTAAGGGTGTAAGTTTTTACTTTCCGACTTTTTTAGAAGATGCTTCTAACAGAATTTTCAATATTAACATCTACAAGAGCCTAAACCCTGAAGATTTAATTTATACCACCTTAGGCATTTCCACTACTACATCAAGAAATGAACTCGTTCGTTTTGCAATTGAAGATACGGATCTTGTCTTGAGCGGAACATTCTATGTTGGATGGGAGCAAACATTGGGTGATCAGATTTACATTGGTATGGATAGAAATACGGATAATATGGATAAGATCTTTTGGCAGTCTGGAGGATCATGGGCGAATACCTCATTCACAGGATCACTATTTATTCATCCGGATTTTGGAGAGCCGACTATTCATACCTCTATAAAGCCCGCTAGAAAACTTGACGTGCTGCAAGAATTACCTATTCTGTATCCTAATCCTGCTGATGAAAAGATTAGGATTGGCGGAATGCATTCAAATTTTGACTACAATATTTTTGACATGCAAGGCAAGTTCATTCAATCTGGAAATCAGCAAAGAGGACCTATTGACATTAGCAACCTTCGTAATGGCCTGTACTTCATAGAATTAAAAGCTAAGGATAAAACCCATGTTCTGAAGTTTTTAGTAGAACATTAGGAATCTTTAAATCATTGGACGAACAAGAACCGGAAGAAATATTTGAGCACTTCTCTATTGAAGTAGATCCAGGTCAGGAACTTTTAAGAATAGATAAATTCTTGATTGATAGAGTTCCGAATATTTCAAGAACACGTTTGCAACAAGCTGCTAAATTGGGTTTTTTAAAGGCCAATGATAAGGCTGTTAAGGCTAATTATAAGGTTAAACCCAAAGATATTATAAGCTTTTGGTTGCCTCATCCAAAGCGAGAGATTGAACTGATTCCTGAAGATATCCCCTTAAATATAATTTTTGAAGATGATGATGTTATCGTTCTTGACAAACAGGCGGGATTAGTTGTTCACCCTGGATATGGGAATTATACAGGTACTCTAATCAACGCACTTCTATATCATTGTGGTACTTTAAAGGAGAATTTTGATGGCAATGAAAGACCAGGGTTGGTACACCGTCTTGACAAAGATACTTCTGGTGTTATGGTCGTTGCCAAAAACGAGTCGGCAATGGCACATCTTGCTAAACAATTCTTTAATAGAACAACGGATAGATTGTACAAAGCGTTGGTTTGGGGAGATATTGAGGACGACAAGGGAACAATCACCGGGAATATCGGAAGAAGTTTAAAGAATAGAAAAGTTATGGCTGTATTTCCTGAAGGTGAATATGGAAAACACGCTGTAACACATTACAAAGTTCTTCAAAGATTTAACTACGTGACATTGGT
>JALEGO010000282.1 GCA_022763165.1 Flavobacteriales bacterium | reverse complement strand
GTTCCCAGTGAACAACATTTACCAATGACCAAAATGGCACTTGTCGTTGGACACGAGGTTAAAGGTGTAGATCAAGAGATTGTAAATGCTTCAGATCTCGTTATTGAGATTCCACAACTTGGTTCTAAGCATTCATTCAATGTTTCAGTTTCCGTGGGAATAATCCTCTGGGAATGCCTTAGAAAGACAATGAAGCATTAGTTCGATTTGCAGAACCAACCATTCTTTTCATACTGATCAAGCTGGTTGTTAAACGCTTTGCCGCTGCCACAAATTTCCTCTGTAATTTCTGTGTTGTCAGTATTTGTGAATGTACACATATGGCATTTTTTGCAACTTGATACTGCAGCCATTAAAAACAGACCAAATAACGATGTATAAATCTTTTTCATAGTTCTTCAGTGAATAAAAAAAGGTCTTCCAAATGGAAGACCTCAAATTTATCAAATTTATCTTAATTGATTACTTCAATAATGCAGAAACGGCAGCATTATCTCTCAATTTTAAGAATTCAGCATCTTTCATTGCTTTATCCTTAAGCTTCGAGTCTTTAGCAATGGCACTCTTAAGATTTGAGGCAACCATATCTGCGCTGCCCTTTCTAGCAGCAGCAACAGCCTTCAAGTAAAAACCTTGAGCAGTACCTTTTTCTTCAGAATTATCCACAGTCTGCATTGCTTGGTCAGGATTTCCATTTAATAACTGTGCCAAAGCAAGATTAAATGTGTTTGAGCCGCCCATGTTAGAAACAGCAGAGGCATAATCTCCTTCCATGATATTCAAAATGCCTTTATTGTAAGCAACTTCAGAGCCAGCTCCAGATGCAGCATCATAAAGCTCTTTAGCTTTTTCTTTGTCACCCATTTGTCTTGCAATAACACCTAGGTTGTTATTGATGATTGACTGCTTGGAAATTCCTGAAGCTTTTTCTAATTGAGCTTTAGCGTCACTCAGTTTGTTCTGAGTAAAGTAGATGTATCCAATGTTATTTGAAGCTCTCCAGTCATTTGGAAATTGCTTTTCGCAAGATTTGAAAACTTTCAATTGGTTAGATAGATCATCTGTCAGCATAGCAGCGTAAAGAAGTTCCTCTAAATCTAATTTTTCTGGATTGTTTGAAGCTAAGTTTTTAAGCTCATCATCAGTATAACCTGATTGCTCACCATCAAATTTAATTTGAGACCTTCTCAACTTAGGTAAGATATTGTTAGCGACTTTAACATAAGTTTTGGCTAAATTCTTGATCTCTTTTTCTCTTTTATTGACATCACTGTACATTTCAAGGATTCTGATGATTAAGTCTTTGTCGGCAATATCAGATTTCTCCATTTCCGCTTTAAAGCCTTCCCAATCTTCTCCTTTTCCAGCTTTTTGGTAAAAACCATCATCAAGACCTACTGGAGCCTCAGCTTTCTTTAATGCATTCTGCATAGCTTTACTTGCACTAGCAGCTCTCTCATTAGCAAGCTCTTCATTTAATGATATCTCACCATCTGGAGATGCATAAGCTGAAATGTTAGCATTTTTGAAAGTAATTCTTTTTGCTTCAAGAGAATCCATCAAGCCAAGAACATTTTTTATATCATCTTGTCTCAATTCCTTATTGTTTACTCTAGAGCTATTGATTACATAATGAATGTCAGCAGAAGTGCTATACGGCTTTGTTCTTTGGAATTTGTCTTTAGCAATAATCATTTTCTCATCGCCTTTTACAAGGAGTGGAGTAATAATCGTTCCGTCTGCAGCCTTAACTGAAGGAAGGTCTTTAGACTTTTTCTTGAAAGTACCAGTAACTTGCAACTCAACTATCGCTGTTTCCATTGCTTTGTCATAAGTGACCTTATCAGAAATAGAAAAGCTTCCGCCTTTAGCGTAATTAATTTTTTGACCTTCTCCATCCAATGCTTCTCCAAGTAGTGTGATGGATTTAAGCTTCTTAGAAGTTTGGTTTGCACCTTCAGCTGGATACTTAAGCACAGGCGTAACAACTGCCTTAACTTTTTTATGATAGTATTCAGGTGGGAATTTGCCTGTTAATGTGACTGCCACTTCATCGCCATGAAGTTCTAGCGGATTTGGCTTCACCTCATATTTAACGAGTGAAGCATTTTTAACCATTTTATTTAGTGGATTACAGCCTGTAATTATAAATGCTGCTCCAACAAAAATTGAAATAACCTTTAAGGTATAAGTCTTCATACTATTAAGTATTTATATTGGGGTACAATATTAGAGAATGTTTTTTATATTTAAAAAGCTTTGCCGAAACTATAGTCAGATTACTTAGATTTTTTCGCAATCGAAAACCATTTTATCTTCTTGGAATCTACTGTTAATATTGTCAATTACTTCATGGAAATGTAATTGGTTTCTTAGAAAATCCTTTTCACTTACATCCACTTTTATAACCTGAATGCCCTGAAGCTGACTAAAGAGTTTTTCATAGCCAGCATCAATAGCTTCAAGATAACTCTGATCAATTTGCATCTCAAAGGATCTATTTCTTTCCTTAATGAGCCTTTGAACTTCCTTTAAATCTCTTTTCAAATACAATATTGCATCTGGCTGAAATGGTTCTATGACTGCATTATAATATTGCTCTGCAAACAAATCATATTCTTGAGCCTGTAAGTTGATTCTTGCAAAAACCAAGCATTTGCCAATATAGTAGTCAGAGATGTATTTTTCCTTGTCATTTAAAGCTGTAAGTTGGGCTACTCTTTGATTTAAAAAGAAGATCTCGTTCTTTAGATGAATTGAGCTGTCTGTATGATAGGAGTCTTCCAAATATGGATTGTCGTAAAAAGCTTCAAATAAGGGCTCAAATTGACATTGATCGGCTATAAGCTTTGTGAGCGTTGATTTGCCAACACCGATAACACCTTCTATCGCTATTTTCTTAATCTTGTCTGATATCATCTAAAATCTTTACCGCAAGGTTGTCTTTGCATTCATTTAACATTGTGCTCACAGTCTTTTCAAAAATGGGATGCCTTAGATCTTTATTTAATTCGGATAAAGGTTTAAGAACAAACAGTCTTTCATGAAGCTTCGGATGGGGGATGATCAATGCACTGTCTTTTATGATATCATCATTAAAAAAGAGTATGTCAATGTCAATGGTCCTATCTTGATAACCATCTGAGGCTCTTTTTCTGCCAAGTTGCCTTTCAATGTTATGTGTTTGCGTCAAAAGTTCAAAAGGTCCTAAGCTCGTGGAAACATGTAAGACTTGATTCAGAAACTCATGTTTTGACTGAAATCCCCAAGATTCAGATACATAGATTGATGATGACGCCAAGATCTCGATATCTTGACTTCGCAAAGCAGACTTAACCATGGAGAACGTCTCTAAAACCTCACCAAGATTGCCTCCTAACTGAATATATGACTGGTTTAATGTGCTTTGATCCATCTATGGAAACATTTTACCATTAATGTAAAAATACTTCACGATTAAGGCTTTTCGCCATTTCTTTGTGCAAAGATGCTTATTGTTTTAATAAAACATGATCAAGCGTCACTAATAATTATAAACATGAAGCAATTTTTTAAATATTTTTTCGCAGCGGTTGCAGCGATTGTTTTTGTATCGTTTTTGTTCTTTATATCCATCATGATAATGGGAAGTCTTGCTGATCAGGAAGCTTCCATTGAAGAAAATACGCTTCTCAAGCTGGAGTTGAATGCTCCAATTGTAGATCGAGCAGCTCCAAATCCTTTCGATAAATTAGGAGGGGGCTTGGGTTCAAGCAGTACAATAGGTCTTACTTCCATATTGAAAAGCATTGAGAAGGCTCAGAAGGATGAGAACATCAAAGGAATTCTACTGGATATTTCCATGCTCAATGCTGGTATGGCATCTGTAGAGGAAATCAGGGATGCTTTAATTGAGTTCAAGTCAAGTGATAAATTTATTATAAGTTATTCTGAGATTTACAGCCAGAAGTCTCTTTATTTGGCTTCGATAGCAGATGAAAGTTATGTGTTCCCTGAAGGTCTTGTAGAATTCAGAGGGCTAAGGTCAACTAGAATGTTCATGAAAGGAGCACTAGAAAAACTTGATATTGAGGCTCAGATTATTAGACATGGAAAGTTTAAGAGTGCCGTAGAACCATTTATTCTTGAGGGAATGAGTGAAGCCAATAAGGAGCAAACCATGACCTATCTTCAAGACTTGTGGGATCATATGGTGAAAGGAATAAGTGAGGCTCGTGGTATTCCTGAAGCAGAACTCGAAAATATTGCTAACAAGTTATTGATTCGTGAGGCTGAGGATGCTGTTCAATACAAATTAGTAGATGCAACTTTGTATAAGGATCAACTATTAGACACGTTAAGAAGTCGAATCGGTCTAGAAAAGGATGATAAAATCAAGGCGGTTTCACTAAATAAATATGAAAGAGTAAAACTTGACGGTGACAGAAAAATTAAGTCAGAAAAAGTTGCTGTCGTGTACGCTTTTGGAGATATAGTGAGTGGCGAGGGAGATAAAGAGTCAATTGGATCTGAAAACATATCTAAACAAATAAGAAAGGCCAGAGAAGATGATAAAGTGAAGGCAATTGTTCTAAGAGTTAATTCGCCAGGAGGTAGCGCCTTGGCTTCTGATGTGATCTGGAGAGAGGTTGGACTTGCAAAGAAGGAAAAGCCTGTGATTGTTTCAATGGGAGATGTAGCCGCATCAGGTGGGTATTATATTTCTTGTGAGGCCGATAAGATCTTCGCTAGTGAGAATACAATAACTGGTTCAATCGGTGTTTTTGGAGTAATTCCAAATATGCAAGGCTTTTTCAATAATAAACTGGGATTAACATTTGATGGAGTTCAAACGAACGACTATGCGGATCTAGGAGCATTATATAGACCATTAACACAAGGTGAAAGAGATATCATTCAGCAAAGCGTTGAAAACATCTATGACGATTTTATTGAAAAAGTAGGACAAGGTAGAGATATCAGTAAGGCAGATGTTGATAGTATTGGTCAAGGTAGAGTTTGGAGCGGTTCAGATGCTAAGGAAATCGGTTTAGTAGATGAGTTTGGCGGATTGAATGCTGCTATAAAAGAAGCTGCAAAAATGGCAAACCTTACGGACTATAAACTATTAGAATTACCAAAGAAAAAGGAGCCAGTTGAACAATTGATGGAAGACTTGTTTGGGACTGGAGGAGAAGCAAGGGTAATTGAAAAACACTTAGGTAGTTCCTTTAAGTACTTTAAATATTTGCAATCAGTTTCCAAATTGAATGGAATTCAAATGCAACTGCCATATTTACTTGAAATTGAATAAATAATGAACTTTAATAGTTCAATCCCTCAAAGGACAGCCCTATTAAGTGCTGTCCTTTTTACTTTTTAAAATATCGTTGTCTTTAGCTGAAATCTATCAGATTTGGAGGATAGTATTAAAATCACAGCTCCTTTCATAGAGATCTGAATGTTTTCTGAAAATGTGAGGTCATTCTTGTTTTCGATCTCTCTGCCTAATAGATCTATAACTTTCAAAGTGTATTTTTCAGAACAATAATGGTTTATTGGAATTCTTTTATTGTTAATGCTCAAGTGATCAATGCACCTTTTCTCCAATTCTTGAGTATTTGAAGGCCAAGTCCATGCAATTTTGTGGGTTTTGTTCGTTACGGTTTGATTGTCCAACATTCCTCCAGCCGTATAAAATGTATTTGCGTTCACTCTGGCAACACCTCTTAGATCCATGGGAACCTCTAATAGATCATTGATTTCATAATTGGAATTGCTCGGATTAAATGATAGCTGTCTCTTTAATGGAGGAACGCCTCCTGTTCCATTATATGCCACTCCATTATAATTGTAAGTCACTGCACTTCCTCCAATCCAAAAAACCGATCCCGCATGTTCGAAAGAACCCATCCTATAACCGTTGATTTGAGAGTCAATGACACTGTTGCTCCAGATGATTTGAGTGGGGTCATTGGGATCTATGATTCCTTTTCTCATTGTATTCTGAATTGGGAATGCGGAACCCATTCTGGCTCCTCCAAAATAATATATAGTATCTCCAATGATGTTTCCTGATGCTCCGAATGCCATATATGCACCGGTTGCCGGCACTGGAGTTCCAGTTGACCAAGTATCATGATATGGGTTATAGATTTGGACATCTGGCACATTCGTGGTATTACTCCAACCAGAGATCACAAAAATGAGGCTATCTCTCCAAAGTACCTGAACTTGGTCATCAATAGCTGTAGGAATGTTTGCGCCATCACTCAAAAATGCATTTGTATTGACATCAAACCGATGTACTTTGTTTGATGACACTTCATGTCCATTATCAAAAACATGATAACCACCGATAATATAAATGATACCATTTATATAGGTGGCTGCAGCCGCAATTTTACCCATTGTATCGGGTAAATCTGGTATGCTGCTCCAAATATCATTATTCACGTCATATTTAAAGGATCGAAGATGAATTCCTGAAGGTAGTTTTGAATCGTCCAAGCCTGCAAAAGAATATACATAGGGTTGATTATTGATAAAACCTTCGCAAACAGCGTTGTTAGTG
>JALEGO010000281.1 GCA_022763165.1 Flavobacteriales bacterium | reverse complement strand
TGTTTTTTTGGGTGGCGAGAATGATCATGGCAGGCTATGAATATAGAAAAGAGTTACCCTTTAAATACGTTTATTATACAGGTATTGTTAGAGATAGTAAAAGAAGGAAGATGTCAAAGTCTTTAGGCAATTCTCCTGATCCTATTGAGTTGATGCAAAAGTATGGAGCCGATGGTGTAAGGGTTGGAATGCTATTGTCCTCTCCAGCGGGCAATGATCTTTTGTTTGATGAAAAATTGTGTGAGCAGGGGCGTAACTTTACCAATAAAATCTGGAATGCATTTAGACTAATTTCACTTTGGGAGGTTGATGAGAGTTTGGAGCAACCTCCAGTAAATCAGTATGCTATTGATTGGATCAAGTCCAGAATTGGTCAGGAAATCGATCAAATTAATGATCATTTTGAAAAATTCAGACTATCAGATGCTCTAATGTCAATTTATAAATTGATATGGGATGATTATTGCTCCTGGATGCTTGAAACGATAAAGCCAGAGTATGAGAAGCCCGTTGATTCAAAGACAAAGTCTGAGGTGCTTATGGTGCTAGATGAGTTGTTGAAAATAGCTCATCCATTTATTCCATTTATCACTGAGGAAATATGGCAAACAATGGAGAAAAGGGCAGACTCAGAATCTCTAATGATAATGCAACAGCCCTCCGGCAGACCCTATGATCAACAGATTCTTGATAGCTTTGCTTTTGCGCAGGAGGCTACAACGAATGTTAGGTCCATTAGAAAACAGAAGAATATTCCTAATAAGGATGCATTAAGCTTACAGGTGTCCAAAGGAATCGAGTCACAAGAAATTGATTTGATTAAGAAATTATGTAATGTTGGTAGCCTTGAAATATCATCACAGAAAGAGGGGTTATCAGCTTCTTTCATCGTGAAAGGAACAGAGTTTAATGTTCCTTTGAGCGCGGATGCCATGGACATGGAAGCAGAAGTTGAAAAGCTGCAGAAGGAACTGCAACATACCAAAGGTTTTCTAAGTGGAGTCATGAAAAAACTAAACAATGAGCGCTTCGTGCAAAATGCTCCAGAACAGGTAATTAACTTGGAAAAGAAGAAAAAGGCTGATGCTGAAGAAAAAATCAAGATTTTAGAAGAGCAACTCCACAGTATGTCATAGCCTTTTTTTGATTAGATCTCAGGGTCTATTATGATTGATCATTTCATCGATTTTTTGGATAAGTACAAACTTATTTGGATTGTATTGGTTCTTGGTTCATTTTGGATCAGGGTTATCCTTAACATGATCATATATAGAAAAATGTACAATGTGAAAATTGATTGGAATGAATTTCCTCCATCACAAAAGAAGTATGATTTTGTAATGGGAAGTATGTTTAAGTTTTTTTGGAAGATCAAAGGAAATGTCAATTACAAAAGTCTCAAACGCACAAGTAATTTTCTTTCTTTTCTATTTATCCCATTGTTTTTATTTGGAATGATACTCGGAATGATAAAGGATTCGTAGAGCCTCATTTTTAGATTAAAATCATCAAAAGTCAGATTAAAAAATAAAAGGTCATCACAATGGATGACCTTTAATTTAAGCCAGAAGCTCCTCAACCAAACCATCGCTAACTTGCGAATAATGCGAAAAACTAATGTTAACATTGGCTCTTCCGCTAGCAATGGTTCTTAGAGTTCCGATGTATTTGAAAAGACTCTTCAAAGGAATTTCGGCATGAATCAACTTCATTCCTTGTTCATCTTCAATCAAACTCACCAACCCTCTTTTTCTATTGATGTCGGCTGTGATCGCTCCAACTGCATCTTCCGGACAATCAACAAGAACCTTCATGATTGGCTCCAATAATCTGGGCTTACATAAAGGCGCGATCTCTTTGAATGCCTGATGAGCAACCTTCTCGAAATCAATAGCCGATGAATCCTCATCATGTGTATCACCATCATAAAGCCTGACCTTAAGACTTTGAACTGGATATCCAGCCAAAGGCCCATTCATCATAGCTTTGGTGAAGCCTTTTTCAACACTGTTAATGAATTCTTTGGGGATAGCTCCCCCTTTTACATCATTAACGAATTGAAGGCCTGATGTATCTGCATCACCACCAGAGATTTCAAATTGGATAATGGCATAAGAGCCACTTCCTCCTGTTTGCTTTTTTAAAACCGTTTTGTGATCAGCATGACCAGTAATGGTTTCTTTAAAAGCGACCTTAGGAGCACCAACATTGACATTGAGTTTATACTCTGAACGCATTTTTTCCAAAATGATTTCCAGATGTAGTTCCCCCATGCCTTTGAGAACAGTCTGACCAGTAGCTGAATCAACGGTTACCTGGATGGTTGGGTCTTCATCTTGAATATTGGATAATACCTTCCCCATAATCTTCTCATCAGCAGATGTAGCTGCTTCAATGGCATAACCGATTACAGGATCAGGAAAATCCATGGATTCTAAAACGATTTCCTGACCCAGTGCGCATAAGGTATCAGAAGTTTTTAAGTCTTTAACACCTACCAACGCACAGATATCTCCTGCACTAATGGATTCCAGTACTTCCATTTTGTCTGACCGCATTCTCAATAAGCGCCCCACTTTGAATTTATTCATGGAGCGCATATTTTGAATTTGATCTCCTGAACGAAGGTCTCCAGAATATACCCTTAGCATCGCAATTTTACCAACGTGAGGATCAGTAGTTACTTTGAAAACCAACGCTGATAAGGGCGCTTCCGAAGAAGCATCGATTTGCACAATATCATGGTTTAAATCCATAGCTGTGATCTCTGTATTGTCGGCAGTAGAGGGAAGAAACTCGATGATTCCATCTACTAAGGCTTGTACGCCAATATTCTTATGGGCTGTACCACAAAATACTGGATGTAAAGTTCCAGACAAAGTCAATCTTCGAATCGCAGCATTGAGAGATTCTGTTGAAACCTCTGGATTGTTCAAATATTGATCCAATAATACTTCATCCAGTCCTGCGACCAATTCAATGAGCTGTTGTCTTTTTTCTTGACAGACTAAAAGCATGTCAGGAGGAATGTCTTCACAAGACCAAGTTTTACCTTGTCTAGATTGATTCCAATACAAAGCTTTCATGCTGCGCAAGTCCACAACACCTTTGAAGAATGCACCTTCACCAATTGGAATTTGCATAATGGCGGGTTCACATTGGAACTGTTTTCTGATTTGCGCAACAACCTTCAAGAAATCGGCTCCTTCACGATCCATTTTATTGATAAAACAAATCCTAGGAACTCCATATCTGGAAGCTTGCCTCCAGACGGTTTCTGATTGAGGTTGCACTCCAGAAACAGCACAAAACAATGCAACAGCGCCATCTAATACGCGCAATGATCGTTCAACTTCAGCTGTGA
>JALEGO010000280.1 GCA_022763165.1 Flavobacteriales bacterium | reverse complement strand
CCAAAAGTAGGGGGGCATTCAGAAGCATCTACAATTCCCAATCTACCGCTTGTTCCTGCTCCAATATAAAACAGTCTACCTCCATTTTCCATTTTGTCAGCAACAATGTCAACGACTTTTTCAATATTTGGGATCACTTGTTTTACAGAATGTGCTACTGTTTGATCTTCTTTATTAATGTTGTCCAAAAGATCACGGGTAGACATGGACTCCAAATCATTGTAATTGGATTGGGATTCGGTGTGTTTCATCAAAAGAAATCTATAGACTTTTCTTCTTATTTTCAATTTGATCACTAAAGTAATAGCCCAGTTTTAGGTTTAAACCATAGGAATCAAATTTTGGTTCTACAACCAAATCAATATTGTTGGGGTCCCTATAAACTAATGGACCGTCTAACGATCTTGCTCGATCTATTTGTCTAGAATAGTAGGGGTTTATGGTTATTACAAGTCTTGATTTTATATATCTACTAATTCCAACACCAAAATTCCAACTAACGTAATTTTTGTCAAACCAATTGATATTGGTTCTTTCATTAGAAACTCCTTCGTAAATACCCGCAGGTCTCCCAAGTTCTTCAGATACTCTTCTGCCCTTAAAAGACTGCCCCACGAGTAATCCAAATCCAATACCAGTTCCAAAAAACACTTCGGTTCTATAAGCTGGTTGAAAATTGAAATGCAAGTCGATTGGAATTGTTAAATACTTGGCAGAAATATTCACTACAGCATCCTCAAAGGTTTGAACACTGCCGTCAGAGGTAATAAATTCAGGACGCGCCTGAAAGCCTCTGTCATTAAATTGAAGACCAATATTGGTAGTCACTTTTGGTGAAAAATAGTACTTAATTTCAGTCCCGAAATTGTATGAGTACTTAAAGAAGAATTGATTATCAAGTTTTAAACTCCTGAATGAAATATTTTCATACGATGGGGCCAGAAAGAAATTGAGTTGATATTTATCGTCAGCAAAGCTTTGCTTTATGCATAACAGCATTAAGAATACCAATATTTTCCTCAGGTACATGTCAATATAATTTTGGAAATGAATCTGGATCATATTCATGCATGATTTCATAAACTGCTTCAAAAATATCTTCTTCGCTGGGTTTTGAGAAATAGTCTCCATCAGAGCCGTAAGCTGGCCTGTGTTCTTTAGCGGCTAGAGTTCTTGGTGCAGCATCCAGTAGTTCAAATCCATTTTGTTTTTCCAAAAACTCTTGTAACATGAATGCACTTGCCCCTCCTGGCACATCTTCGTCCACAAAAATTACTTTATTGGTTTTTTCAACTGATTCTGAGACAATCCCATTTAAGTCGAAAGGTAATAAGGTTTGAACATCTATTACTTCACAAGAAATGCCAATAGCCAAAAGTTCTTTGGCGACTTTGACAGCCATCCTGACCATTGAGCCGTAGGTAACAAGCGTTATATCATCTCCTTCAACGAGCACTTCAGGCACTCCTAAAGGAACTTTAAAGCTTCCGATATTCGCTGGTTCTTTTTCTTTCAAACGATAACCGTTGAGTGATTCTATGACAATTGCTGGGTTATCTCCTGCGAGCAGCGTATTGTACATACCAGCAGCTTGAGTCATATTTCTTGGTACACAAACATAGATTCCTCTGCAAGCATGAATGATTGTGCCCAGTTGAGATCCTGCATGCCAAATGCCTTCTAACCTATGGCCTCTAGTTCGAATAATTAGTGGAGCTTTTTGTCCACCTACAGTTCTATAATGTAAGGAGGCTAGATCATCACTTATGATTTGAATAGCGTACATGAAGTAATCCAAATATTGTATCTCGGCAATGGGTCTAAGCCCTCGAAGTGCTAGCCCGATTCCTTGGCCCATGATGGTGGCTTCTCTAATTCCGGTATCAAAAACACGCAGATTACCGTATTTTTCCTGAAGTCCAGCGAGACCTTGATTTACACCGCCAATTTTGCCACTATCCTCTCCAAATATCAGAAGTTCTTTATACTTCTCAAGAAGAACATCGAAGTTGGACTGAAGAATTTCTCTGCCATCTTTTAACTCTGCATTTTCATCATAAACAGCAGGGACTATTTCTGTGCTTAGCGGAGATAGTTCTCCTTCACTGTAGAGGAATGTATTGAATTTGTCCTCATTGATTTTTTGATATTCTTTAATCCAGTTTTGTAATGGACTCAAATCGGCATTCGCATCTTTGGACAATTTGAAAAGAATTTTTCGAGCTGTTTTGAGTACATCATTTCTTAAAGGCTCCTTTGTCTTGTGAAGATTTTCGACTATGGGACGTATAAAATTGAATTGAGAACTATTTGCAAATCCATTAACTATAGTGATAACTTCGTTTTTTGCTTGAACAATATCTTTTTGGAAGGCATCCCAGGATTTCTTTTTGACTTGGCGAACATTGCTTTTTGCTTCTTTCTCAATACTATCAATTTCTTCATTTGAAGCCAAGCCTTTGGATACTATCCATTGCTTCATTTGTGCTAGGCAATCAAAATCTGTTTCCCACTTTAACCGTTCCGCTGATTTATATCTTTCATGCGATCCTGAAGTTGAGTGTCCTTGAGGTTGAGTGATTTCTTCCACATGCACCAGCACAGGAATGTGATTTGTTCTGGCCAATGCCACTGCTTTCTCAAAAGTTAGACACAGATCAGCATAATCCCAGCCTAAAGTGCGCATGATTTCAATACCACTTTCTTCTTTGTTTCTTTGCATTCCTGAGAGTGCTTTTGAAATACTCTCTTTAGTAGTCTGATATTTCTTTTCAACAGAAATACCATAACCATCATCCCAAATTGCAATGACCATGGGAACTTGCAACACACCTGCAGCATTGACAGTTTCCCAAAAAATACCTTCCGAAGTACTAGCATCTCCAATCATTCCAAATGCCACTTCATCTCCGTTGTTAGAAAAAAGGCTGTGT
The DNA here is from genome assembly GCA_022763165.1 of Flavobacteriales bacterium. Lineage (GTDB taxonomy): Bacteria > Bacteroidota > Bacteroidia > Flavobacteriales_G > JALEGO01 > JALEGO01. The sequence continues at coordinate 2,815 of JALEGO010000280.1, read as the reverse complement.
TCTTCTTGTAATTCTTTGTTGTTTCTGTAAAAATGAGACGCATATGCTAAACCCAAGAGTCTAGGCATTTGAGAAGCTGTGGGTGACATGTCCGCTGAAGTATTTGGCTGTTCCAAGTGACTTTTCCACTGGCCTTTCTTATCCAAGAGTCTTGTGGCAAAATGAGAATTCATTTGTCTACCACCGGAGTTTGGATCAAATGCGACATCTGCATGTGCATAAAGCTGAGCGAAAAACTCATCGAGCGTAAGTTGCTCTGCAGCCATCATAAAAGTTTGATCTCTGTAGTAGCCGGAGCGCCAGTCACCTTTTTTGAATTGTTTCGCTAATGCAATCTGGGCTACTTCTTTACCATCTCCAAAAATCCCAAACTTTGCTTTTCCTGTAAGAACTTCTCTTCTACCAATCAAACTTGCTTCTCGACTTTCACAGGCCAGTCTGTAATCAGAAAGTATCTCCGATTTTAATTCTTCCTTTGAGATTGATTTTGACATTTCTAATACTTGCTCTGTAGTTACTTCTTCTTCCATAGATTTAAATGCAGGAGGGGAGTGCAAAAGTAATAAAAATGACGGATGAAAAATGAATTATTGTAAGCTTAATCTAGATAATTTATATCCTGATTCCAATTACTAAGACATCATCAACTTGTTCGTATTCACCCTTCCATTCTTGAAACTTAGATTGGATTTCTAGTTTTTGAGCATTGATGTCTAAATGGCAAATTGATAGTAGATACTGCTTAAATGGAGCATATTTTAGTTTTTTACCCTTTTTACCTCCAAACTGATCAGGAAAGCCATCACTAAATAAATATATGAGATCTCCTTTATGGGTTTCAAAACTGCTTGAGTTGAAATCCCAGTTCTTGTTAGGGTGGTAACCAATGGGCTGTTTATCTCCTCTTATTTCGTACAAAACTTTCGTTTCATTTTCAACAATCTTTCGATCACCAGGAATAGCGGGGAAACTTTTATCTCTAATAACATATGCTGCATTGTTAGCTCCAGCATAATGGGCGGTTCCATTTTGCAGTTTTATCAGACCAGCATCTATACCATCCTTACTATCTTCATCGAGCCCTTTTTGACTCAGTTCTCGGATCATGTGTTTTCTAAGTTTATTCAGTATATCGTCCGGACCTATTTGACTATTGTTATGGGAAATTTGATTTAGAAATGAGATGCCTAGCATACTCAGCATAGCCCCAGGAACTCCATGTCCTGTACAATCTGCCGCGCAGATAAAAACAGAATTGTCTTGGATGTTTGACCAATAAAAATCGCCACTTACAATGTTTCTAGGTTGGAAGAAAATGAAATGCTCTGGCATCAATTTATTTACATGGTCCTCAGGTTCCAATAATGCTCTTTGGATTCTACTGGCGTATTTCACACTATCCGTAATCTCCTTATTCTTTAGATCAACCAGCTCTTTTTGCTTTTCAATTTCGTCTTTTTGGAATTTAATTTCTGTAGTTCTCTCTCTAACGATTTTCTCAAGTTCTTTTTGCTTGGCTTTTAGATTTTTCGTCCTGAGATTGATATATGAAATAAGCATCAAAAGAACGATCACAGAAAAAATGATTCTTGCAAAAATTGTTTTCCACCAGGGGGGATGAACCACAAATGAAAATGACTTTGGTTCGGACCAATAACCATCATCATTCCTTGCTTTGACCAAAAAAGTATATTTACCTGCTGCAAGATTTGAATAGGTGACAGACTTTTTTGTAGCTGCGGGACTCCATTCATCTTCAAACCCCTCAAGTTTAAATTGGTATAATAGTTTGTCAGGAGTTTTCCAGTCTATACTTATGAATTTGATGGTTATATGATTCATAAAATGCTGCAATTCCAGGTTTTCTGGTAGATTATTCCATTTTGAAATCCTTGAATATTGGAAGCCTTTTGTCTGACCTATTTTTTCATAATGATGTACATCTCTAAAATGCACCAATACTTCATCAATTCTCACAGATGGAGGTATGAGATCTTCTTGATCGAGTAGTGGGTTGTATTTTGAGATTTTAGTGCCAGTTCCCCACCAAATCGTATTATCAGGTTCAATAAAAACGGAGTTTTCAGCACAGTCGTTCCCTAGAAAACCCTCATTAATGCCATAAATTTTGGTCACTAATTTATCCTGTTCCAAACTAATGCGATTAAGACCTCTTTCCGTTCCTGCCCAAAGGAAACCGGCAGAATCCAAGGCTAAAGTATGAATGAGGCTGTGGCTCAAGCCATCATCTGTAGAGAAGCTCAAAAATTTTCCGTTTTTATAGACACTAAGTCCATCATGAGTACCAACCCAAAGATTTCTATTGGCATCAAAACACATCGATAGGGTATGATTATGACAAAGTCCATTTGCTGTGGTCAATTGATCAACAACTTTACCTTCAACCATCCTCAGTATACCATGTTTGTCTGTAGCAAGCCACCAATCGTTCCGACCTACTACTGAAATGTCATTGACATAAAAATTAAAATCTTCCTCTATGAAGTCTTTTGTGTCAATTAGTTTTTCACTTTTTAAATCAAACATCTCCAGACCATATTCAGTTCCTATGAGCAAGCTGTCACCCAGACGGGAAATAGTACGAATACGATTTACACCTCTATGAAAAGTGGTTATTCCATTCTTAAATTGCAATAAACCATCCCGGGTGCCTATGTAAAAATGATTGTCATTAATGAAACATGAAAAATAGTATCGTGATTGTGTAAAGTAATCCTGTTCATAATTGTGTACTTTACCTTTTTTGAGAAAACGTAGACCTTCTCGAAAAGATCCATAAATGAGACTATCATTT
>JALEGO010000279.1 GCA_022763165.1 Flavobacteriales bacterium | reverse complement strand
GCTGAATATGATGCGGCCAAAGAGGCTCAAGGGCTTCTTGAGATGAAGATATCACAATTGAAAGAGACAATTGCGAACGGAAGAATTATTGATGAGTCGCAATTAGACGCTTCAAAGGTGCTTATTCTGTCCAATGTTAAAATTAAGAACGTTGCAAACGGCCAGACCATGCAGTATAAGCTCGTTGCTGAAACTGAAGCAAATCTTAAGGAGAAGAAAATATCTGTTGAGTCTCCTATTGGCAAAGGATTACTTGGCAAGGAAAAAGGAGACATTGCTGAAATCAAAACGCCAAATGGCGTGATGAAATTCGAGGTAGTGGAAATCAGCCGCTAATCAATGGCGTCAATTTTTACACAAATCATAAAGGGTGAAATCCCATGTCATAAAATTGCCGAAGATGAAAATTTCTTTGCGTTCCTGGACATCAACCCACTAACACTTGGACATACTCTTGTGGTTCCCAAAGTGGAAATTGATTACATATTTGATCACGATGATAAAACGCTCGCAGAGCTCATAGTCTTTTCTAAAAAAGTGTCAAAAGCCATCGAGGGTGTCATTACATGTGAACGAATAGCCGTTTCAGTAATAGGCTTGGAAGTGCCACATACACACATCCATCTTATTCCAATGACTGAAATATCAGATACGAATTTTAGTCGTCCAAAGCTTAAACACGACCCAGAACAATTTGCTGAAATTGCATCTAAAATTTCAGAGAACTTTGATTCATAAAAAACTGGTTGCAGAAGCGTAACTGGTTAACAGAATTAAGATTAGTAAAAAGAAAGCTTGTAGAAGGACAACCTGGGTTTGATTTATTTTGGGTTTTCTCATGATTTTGTTGTTTTATAATAATAAGAGAACCAAAACTTCAAAAGGTTGGAAAGAGCTGGAATTAAACCTTTCTATCCGGATTTTCTTTCAAAAAGTTCTTCCAAGAACTTTTACCACCAAGACCACTCAAAGGAGAGCTTCGCTGAAAATGATGGCAAACAGCTACTGCTAACGCATCGGTTGAGTCAAATTCTTTCGGAATCTCTTTCAGTTTCACAACTGTTTTTAGCATTTGAGCGACTTGCTCTTTTGATGCAGAACCACTACCAGTGACAGCTTGCTTTATACGTTTTGGACTGTATTCGAAAATGGGTACCTCTCGAACAAGGCCTGCGGACATCGCCACACCCTGAGCTCTTCCGAGCTTCAGCATGGACTGAACGTTTTTTCCGAAAAAAGGTGCCTCTAAGGCCATTTCATCAGGGTTATGCTCCTCAATTAATTGACTGACTCGTTCAAATATTCGCTTTAATTTTAAAGCATGATTAGCCAATTTATGAAGATGGATAACTCCAAAACTTACCAATTCTATGGTATTGTTCTTGACCTTTATTATACCATAACCCATTAAAGTAGTACCTGGGTCTATACCAAGAATGATAGTTTCTGATTTTGTTTTATCTTGCTTCAAATCTCTATGAGATTAACATCAAATGTATGGAATTCTCACATTAATCTGATTTGCAATTAAGATGTTTATCTTGCTCGTTTCAGTGTTCTCAATACTGCTCCTTGGTTACGCAATCTTAATCTTTAAGATGAATACATCTTTTAAAGCACTTAAAGCAAATAATGAATTGCTCGGTTTTTCTAAGTTGAGTGTATTAATTCCGTTTAAAAATGAAATAGAACATTTGCACTCGTTGATTTTAGCATTGGAGCAACAGACTCTGGAAAAAGAAAATTATGAGGTATTGTTGATTGATGACAATTCATCCGATAAGGGATCTGACTTCATCAAAAAGAGAATTTCCGAATTGAAACTGGATAATTTCAAGGTCCTCAAAAGTCCCAGTAAAGGAAAGAAAGGAGCACTTAAATTTGGCATTGAGACGTCTAGTTTTGATATAATTGTTACGACAGATGCTGATTCTATCCCTGACCAAAATTGGCTGAATTCAATAAGTAGGTTATATGTAAATGATAAAGTCAAGATGCATATTGGCCCTGTTTTTCAACAGAATATTGAAGGGTTTTGGTCAAAGGTTTTTGCAATAGATTTTTTAAGCTTAATAGGAACCACCGCAAGCTTTGCGTTAATGCGAAATCCAATTCTTTGTAATGGCGCCAACTTATCGTTCAGAAAAGAATCGTTTTTTGAGGTAAATGGGTATGAGGACAATCTTCACATTTCCTCCGGGGATGATATGTTTTTGCTCCATAAGCTTAAGTCTAAATATCCAAGATCAATAGCTTATGAGCCTCAAGCAATTGTGCATACGCAAGGCCCTGATAACTGGCAGGAATTCTATAAGCAGCGCATTAGGTGGATCGGGAAATCTAAATTTTTTAAAGATCTTACAACTGTTATCATTTCAGTTGCTATATTCTTTGTTTACCTGGCTCAGCTCATGAGCTTCTTGTTAGGTTTTTGGAAGCCTGAATATTTTGCGGTATTCTTTTGTTTCTTCCTGATCAAGTTTGGTCTTGATCTATCATTTTTTTCTAGAGTAATGAACTATTTTAACCTTAGGCTCAACAAAGTGCTGGTTTTTGCGACAGCCACTTTTCAAAGCATCTATACTCCTGTTTTGATAATCTTAAGTTTATTGAAACTAGAAAAAGAGTAAAAAAGAGCCATAAATCAGAGAACCAATGCCTAAAATGACAAGTGTATAAGGCAATAAATTCTGAGCTTTTATTTTTGTAATGCCCAGTAGTGGTAAAGCCCAAAAAGGTTGTAACATATTGGTAATTTGATCACCATAAGCGAGGGCCATAACGGTCTTTGGTATGCCAACATTTAGTTGTTTAGCAGCTTCAATAACAATCGGTCCTTGAACCGCCCATTGTCCACCACCACTAGGAACAAATATGTTTACAATACCCGCGCTAAAGAATGTGAATAAGGGAAAAGTTTGTTCATTGGCAATACTGACTAGGTTGTGAGACAGGATTTCCACTAAGCCAGATGATTTCATAATGCCCATAATTCCAAAGTACAATGGAAATTGGATGAGAATACCAACACTGCCTTTGATCGCTGTGGTGCATGCTTCCAAGAAACCATTAAAAGATTTATGAAATAAAAAGCAAAGTACAAGCAATAATAGATTGATGAAATTTGGATTGAATTGAGGTAAAAATACTTCAAAAACAAATTGATACAGGTTGAAATCTTTTAAGTCCAGACTCATGTATTCCCAAGCAATGCCCCAAACAATAGCAAGCATAATTAGGATTCCTAAAATTTTTGAGAATAAAGGCGAGTGATCGAGTTTTTGTGCTCCATTAATAGGAATGGCTACATCTTTTTTTTCTGCTGTAAGTGGAATAGATTTACTTGCCAACGCAAATTGACTTCTTTTTCCCAATAAATAGAAGGTCAATGGAACTACTAAGAGAACCACAAGATTCGTAATAATATTTAAAGGCGAAAACAGTGTTTCAGAAATAGGAATTACGCCCATCATATCTTGGAGGTAATGACCTTCCTCAGCAATTTTTAGTGGTGCAGATCCAGAAAGTCCACCATGCCAAATCATTAGACCACAGTAGCCTGCAGCTCCTACAAGTGGGTAATTGATGTTCCAGCCATTTCTATTTGACAGTTCACCAACTTTTTTGGCAAATAAAGCTCCAACAATCAAGCCAAGTCCCCAGTTAAAAAGACTTGTTAGTAACGTTACCAAAGACACTAAAAAAGCGGCCTTTGCGCTTGTGCGGCAATACCCGCTCAGTCTATTGAGTAATTTGTCAACTGTTTCTGTCATGGCCAGTGCATGCCCCAAGACTAGCATTAACATCATTTGAAATGCAAACGCTAAATAGGAGGAATTGCCCAATGCTCCCTTCCACGAGTTGAATAAACCAAGGACATTTGAATTACCAAAAGAAAGTGCGAGAACAAATGTAATCGCACTTAGAATAATAGCGATAGTAAAAGGAGATGGCAAAATCCATTGAATGAATGCGCCTAGCCTTTTCACCGATTATCTATTTCCTTAACGAAATTGATTAAAAAGGAAGATCATCTTCCTCAGTTCCACCATTGTCTGGAACTAGGTTATCTCCCTGTGCTGGTAGGTCGGATAATGGAGGCATATTATCTCCGGCTCCTTGCTCAGCTTTTTCTAATCTCCACGCTTGAAGATTCACAAAATACTTACCATTATACTCTTTACCTCGAATATTAAATTCCACTTTTACTTCATCCTCAACAGCAAAGTTTTCCAGAACTTCGCACTTCTCATTATAAATTTCAAATTTGATGTCCTGAGGGTATTGGTCTTGAAAAGTATTCAAAACAAAATCTCTTTTCTGAAATCCACTATCAAATGTTTGTGTATCAAATATGACTTTAATCTTTCCTTCTATATTCATAATCAATTGTTAAATGATAATAAGGTCATCCAAGCTTCTGTTTTCTTATCCTCAAGAAGCAGACCTTTAGCTCTATTATGTAATTCTTTTTCTAGATTCATTTGATCGTCCTGATGTTCAATAAATAAATCTGAAAGTTCCGTGAGTTTGTATTCATTGACGCTGGTTTCATCAGGTAACTCGTCTATTCCAGCTAATTTTCCTAAGTCATTTCCTGTTAAGATTGAACTTTGCAAAATATCTTTTGGCAAGTTATCAAAACCAATTCCTACGGAGCTACCTGGTTTTTGAACTTCAAAAATCGCATCTCCTGAAGCTCTGGAGTACCAGTTTCCACCCATTCTGCCCACCAGGTCAATTAGGTTCGGATCAATTCTACCTTTGTCATCTAATATTGCCTCGTTGATGTGTATCAATTCAATATTGCATATCACTAAATTTCCAGCTCCACCATTATCCCCTAACTCAATGACTTCTTTAACAGTACATTCCATTTGCACTGGAGATTCTTTGACTCTAGGTGGGCGAACGCTCTCTGAGGCTAATTCTGAAAAGCCCGCTTTAACAAACTCATTCACCCCTTCAGCATACTCTGAACTGGACAATGACATTTGCTCCACCATATCATAGCTCACCACATTGATTACTGCCTCCTTGACCACTTTCACATTTTCAAATGTGTGTTTGGTGGTATTATCTCTTCCTCTTCTCGCTGGAGAAAATATAGCAGTTGGAGGATTTGAGCTAAAAACATTAAAAAAGCTGAAAGGGCTTAGGTTGACTCGATTACCTTGATCTACCGTACTAACAAAAGCTATTGGCCTAGGGGAAACGGCACCTAAAAGGTATCCGTGTAACTTAGGGATTGGAGTTTCCGATGGAATAATTTTCAGCATGTTTCTAAAAACAGGCTACAAAAATATCGCTTTTTAACGTAGGTTCAGCATTGATTTATTCACATTGTACTAACAGTTTTACACCATGTTGGCAAATTTTACTTGAATATCGCAAAACATGCAATAAAGAGGTAGTTGATATGCTCTTTCTACAATCTTTTAGGTAGATAGCAAAGTACATAAGAAAAGCCAGGTTCCTGAGCCTGTCGAAGGGCCGGACTTTTAACACCTATTGATTATCTGAAAGAACTCTAAAGCAGAGCTTGAGTGTTGGCGCCAAAACCTAAAAAGATCCACCTGAATTTAACTCAAAAACGCTCATTGAATACTCTAAGAAAAAATCTTGACACTTGACGTTTGTCACTTGCCACTTAATTCGTATCTTTGCACTCCGAATTTAAACGTTCTTTGCGGGTGTGGTGAAATTGGTAGACACGCTAGACTTAGGATCTAGTGCCTAACAGCGTGGGGGTTCGAGTCCCTCCACCCGCACTTTTTTATTCTTAATTTGGATTTTACGAAGTCCGTTGGGCGATGGCCCTTTCGCATCGCGAAGCGGTTTCCTCACCGCACTTCCCACAATTTCTTAAAGATTATATAGATGAATATTACAAAGCAAGAAGTCGACAATTTGAATGCAGTGATCAAATTGGAGCTAAGTGAAGGTGATTACGGAGACAAGGTGAATCAGATTCTTAATGACTACAGAAAAAAGGCTAATATGCCCGGATTTCGTCCAGGAATGGTTCCTATTGGCATGATCCGTAAAATGTATGGCAATGCCGTTAAAGCTGATGAGATCAACAAAGTTCTTTCCTCATCTCTTTACGATTATATTGAACAAAACAACCTTGAAATTCTTGGTAATCCATTACCCAATGATGAGCAAAGCAACGTTGAAGACTTTGACAAGCAAAAGGATTTTGAATTTGCTTATGACATTGGTTTAGCACCTCAATTTGAGATTAGCGTTACTGCCAAAAACAAATACAATCAATACAAAATTGTTATTGATGATGAGTTGTTAAACAAAAACATTGGAGATGTTGCTAGACGTTATGGAAGCGTAAAAGAAGCAGAAACTTCGCAGGAGAATGATCTCATTCAAGGTGAATTTAGAGAGCTTGGTAAAGAAGAGGGAGAAGGGGTAGTGCACACTTCCACTGTATCTCTTGAGTTTCTTGAAGATGAAGCCGAGAAGCAAAAATTGATTGGAAAGAAGTTAGGAGATGTAGTTAAGGTGAATCCTGCAAAATTGAGTAAAGGTGACACTGATATGGCTGCCATGCTTGGCGTTCAAAAACATGAACTTGAGAATCTCTCCCAGGAGTTTGAATTCCAGATTTCCAAGATATACAATCTAACTCCAGCCCCTTTGGAACAAGAGCTTTTTGACAAGATCTTTGGAGAAGGTAAAATTAGCGGAGAAGAGGAGTTCAGAAATAAAATTAAGGAGGAGTTGGCGAAGGCATTGGAAGTTGATTGCGAAAGGAAACTCAAGAAAGATATTTATGATGATCTCATTAAAAAGGCTAAGATGGACCTTCCTGATGAGTTTCTCAAAAGATGGTTAAAAGCCGCTTCCAAGGAACCGATTCCTGAGAATATATTTGATGAGGAATATGAGAAGTATGCTGACAGTTTAAGATGGCAGCTTATGGAGAACAAAATCATCAAAACTCATGAGTTACAAATTCAGGAAGAAGAAATAAAGGCTTATGTAAGGCAAATGGTACAGGAGCAATTTGCTATGTATGGTCAGACGGAAATGCCGGATGAACAATTGGACGCTTTTGGTCAACGAATTTTAAGTAATGAGGAAGAGCGAAATAAGATCTATAATCAGCTTTATGATAAGAAAATTACTGAGTTTTTAAAGAATACGTGCACCTTTAAAGAAAAAGAGGTATCTTATGATGATTTTGTTAAATTAGTAACAGAGAAACCATCGAAGTTCAACCTGTTTAATAAGAACTTCTTTAATAAACTGTTTAAGTAAGAAAGTATGTACGATAAGGATGAGTTTAAGAAATATGCAGTGAAGCATAAGGGTATTTCAAGTATGCATCTTGATAACTATGTTTCGGCTGTATATGGACCTAATAATATGACAAGGACTGTGATTGAAGAGCGCCAAATGCGATTTGCTGAAGTTGACGTTTTTTCACGGTTAATGATGGATAGAATTATTTTCTTAGGCACAGCTATTGATGACTATATTGCCAACATTATTCAAGCTCAGCTATTGTTTTTAGAGTCAGTTGATGCGAAAAAAGATGTTCAAATTTATATTAATAGTCCTGGGGGAAGTGTTTATGCTGGCTTAGGTATTTACGATACCATGCAATATATTTCTTCTGATGTTGCTACAATTTGTACGGGAATGGCAGCTTCTATGGGAGCGGTACTCTTATGTGCAGGAGAAAAAGGGAAAAGGTCCGGATTAAAGCACGCTAGAGTTATGATTCATCAGCCGATGGGTGGAGCTCAAGGTCAGGCTTCTGATATCGAAATCACCGCTAAGGAAATCCAAAAATTGAAAAAAGAACTCTATGAGATCATAGCGAGTCACTCGGGTCAAACTTATGAGAAAGTTTGGGAAGATAGTGATCGTGATTACTGGATGATAGCAGATGAAGCCAAAAAGTACGGAATGATAGACGAAGTTCTCGTACGAAGCAAATAACATTTCAAAACTAAGCCGCCTCGCGCGGCTTTCAAATATTTCAAATTATTAATGAGTGATCAAGGGGTAAAATGTTCGTTTTGTGGTCGGGATAAAAAAGAGGTTAATGTTTTAATCGCAGGAATTTCTGGACACATATGTGATTCATGTATTGGTACTGCTCAGAACATTGTTAAGGAAGAGTTAAGTGGACAATTGAATACGAAATTCAAGCATCAACTCAATTCTTTAAAACCTGTAGAAATCAAAAAGCATCTTGATGAATACGTAATCGGTCAAGACGAAGCAAAAAAAGTGTTGTCGGTTGCCGTTTACAATCATTACAAGAGAATTACACAGACCATAAGAGAGGATAACGTTGAAATACAAAAATCCAACCTTATTATGGTTGGAGAAACAGGCACTGGTAAAACGCTTTTGGCAAAGACTGTTGCGAAAGTGCTCAATGTACCATTTTGTATTGCTGATGCCACGGTTCTTACGGAAGCTGGGTATGTTGGAGAGGATGTTGAAAGTATCCTGACTCGCTTATTGCAAGCTGCAGACTATGATGTTCAGGCAGCAGAAAAGGGAATTGTTTTCATTGATGAAATAGATAAAATAGCCCGAAAGAATGATAATCCTTCCATCACACGCGATGTTTCTGGAGAAGGGGTGCAGCAGGCGCTATTGAAACTTTCTGAAGGAGCCATCATCAATGTGCCTCCTCAAGGTGGTCGAAAGCATCCTGAGCAAAAGATGATTCAAATTAACACCAAAGACATTCTTTTTGTTTGTGGTGGGGCATTTGATGGAATTAACAGTGTAATTGCAAAAAGACTCAATACACAGAGAATAGGTTTTGAGACGGATAAGTCGGATAAAATTGACGAAAAAAATCTGCTATCATATATTACCCCATCTGACCTTAGAGAATTTGGTCTTATCCCAGAATTGATTGGTAGGTTTCCAGTATTAACGTACTTGAACCCTTTGAGTAGAGATGCGCTCAAACGTATTCTAATAGAGCCCAAAAATGCGTTGATAAAGCAATATGTTAGGTTGTTTGAGATAGAAGGTATCAAGCTTTCTTTTGACCCAAAAGTGTTAGACTATATCGTTGATAAAGCCATTGAGTTTAAACTTGGCGCACGTGGATTGAGGTCCATCTGTGAGGGCATTATGGTTGATGCTATGTTTGAATTACCTTCAGAGAAGGATATTAAAGAATTCAAGGTTAAACTAACGTATGCCAAGGAAAAATTGAAGAATGTCAATTTTACAAACCTGAAGGCTGCATGATTTTTAGTGAGATGCTCTCAAAAAGATAATCTTGAAAGTCGCTGTGTAAATCTAGATATTCATTTACGATATAAAAAGCCTTTTGCAATATCGTCTACTGTGTTGTGATTTATACTCCATTTCCCATAAACTTCAAATGCCCATTTTCTTATCAACTCTTTACACTCTTTTTCGTTGGTTGTTTTCTCTTTTATTTCTGTTGTTGTGATAGCTCCTCTTTTTAGTATATCAGGTGGAGTCAAATATTCATTTTGTTTATGAATTTTATATCTGTTCAGATAATCGCTGAGTTTGGGTGATAGGTCGTATGCCCATTTAATTTCGTATTCAAAAATCAAGTGAAGCCTTGTCAGGTGAAAGTGATTACTCCATCTTCCGTGAATTTCAGGGTGCTGCAATGCATGTGCATCAACAATTAGAAATCTATATATATGATTTTCAATTTTTGAAAAGTCAATTTCTTGAAATCCAAGATTAAAAACCTCTAAGCATTCGTGAATTCCCCTTTTCGTATGTGCTCCACAAAATTGACATCGCCCACGATTTAAAAGTGAAACTCCGTTTTTTTTAGCAAAATCAATATAGTCTTGCACAGTCCTTTTTGTTTTAAACTACCATATGACACAATGAGATTTTAGCTGATGCTAAATTCTCCATTTAAGGGCATTCAGTGATTTAGATACTTCTCAAAGCTAAAGCTAAATTGATGCTTATCGTCAGATGAAATATGCGTGATCATATCTAGTCGACCCTTTATTTCTTCTAAAGGAAAGAATGTATCAGCATCAAAGCTGTTATGCACCCTAGTGAGATACAATACATCAACCAAATTCCTTTCCATAAAGTACTTGTATATCTGTCCTCCACCGATTACAAATAACTCTGTTTCATTTGCGTTTCTTGCGACTTCAATTGCTTCTTCTATCGAGTGTTTAATCACACATCCTGACGCTTCGTAGTTGATATTTCGTGATACGACTATATTAACTCTATTCGGAAGAGGTCTATATTTTTCAGGAATAGATTCGTAACTATTTCTACCCATAAGAACATGATGGCCTGTAGTTTTTCTTTTGAAAAACTTCATATCCGTAGGGAGGTGCCAAAGTAACTGATTGTCCTTTCCAATCTCTCCATTCTCCCCAGCCGCAACGATAATCGAAATCTTCATGTTTAAACGGATACAGCTGCTTTAATGTGCGGTTGCGCTTCGTAGTTTAAGATCTCGAAGTCTTCATATTTAAAATCAAATATGGAATTAACCTTTCTATTAATTTTTAGAGTTGCTAGGGGACCTGGTTCCCTAGTCAGCTGCAATTGTGCTTGTTCTAAGTGGTTTTTATAAAGATGGACATCACCAAAAGTGTGAATGAAATCACCTACTTCCAAATCACAAACATGGGCAATCATATGAGTTAATAATGCATAACTTGCAATATTGAATGGCACTCCTAAAAACGTATCCGCACTTCTTTGATACAACTGACAGGAGAGTTTTCCATTGGCCACATAAAATTGAAATAGACAGTGGCATGGTGGTAATGCCATAGTTTCTATGAAGCTAACATTCCAGGCGCTTACAATCAGCCTTCTTGAATTTGGGTTGGTCTTGATCATATTGATCAAATTTGATATTTGATCCGTGCTCGATCCATCAGGGTTAGGCCATGATCTCCATTGATATCCATAAACAGGGCCAAGATCTCCGTTTTCATCAGCCCACTCATCCCAAATTCGAACTTTATTCTCTTTAAGATATTTAATGTTAGTATCACCCGCCAGAAACCAAAGCAACTCGTGAATGATAGATCTGATGTGTAATTTTTTTGTTGTCAATAGAGGAAATCCTTCTTGAAGATCAAATCGCATTTGATAACCAAAGCAACTTATGGTTCCAGTGCCTGTTCTATCGGATTTATCATTACCGTTTTCTAAAATATGCTCAAGGAGGTCTAAATACTGTCTCATATTACTAAAATAAAAAAGCCCATTCTCGTAAGAAGGGCTTTTGATTTACAAAATATGAACAAAATCTTTATTTCTTCAACAAGTCTCTGATTTCTGTTAATAGAACTTCTTCTTTTGTTGGCTCTGGAGGAGCAGCAGGTGCTTCTTCTTCCTTTTTCTTCGTTGCTGCTATTCCTTTGATAATCATAAACATTACAAAAGCAACAATAATGAAGTCTAAAACAGCTGTGATAAATGAACCGTACATGACGGCTACTTCAGGTAACGCTGCGACAATCTCTGCTCCTGAAGAATCTACTTGAGCAGGAATAGCTTCCTGTAAGACCCATTTCAGACTGCTAAAGTCAGTTTTAAATATCATACCAATTAGTGGTGAGACAATACCACCAGTAAAGGTTTTGACAACTGTGTTAAAAGCAGCACCCATTACAAAGGCTACCGCCACATCCACAAGATTGCCCTTCATGGCAAATTCCTTGAATTCCTTCATCATACCCATAGTAGTTAATTTAGAGGTTTGGGCAAAGAAAGGATAATTGCCCGTCCTGATTTCGTCACAACGGAATAATTATGAACTATTTAACATTTAAAATTCCTTCTTCTGATTCTTTTTGAATCAATCAATTGAAGTGTCTATCAAGTATACATTCGGAAACATACCTTGCCATTAACATAACAGTTTCATAGGGATTGACTTTTACCGAAGTAGGAAACAGAGATGCATCCGCAATGTAAACATTGTCGGTCCCTCTTAATTTTCCACTCAGGTCAACAACGGAGTTGTTTTAATCTCCTGACCTTCTCATTCCACCCTGTGGATGGGCACTTGACAATGGGGTGTTATGTAAGTTTAGAAATTTCTCTTG
>JALEGO010000033.1 GCA_022763165.1 Flavobacteriales bacterium | reverse complement strand
GGAGAAAGAGGCATCTACAAATCTATTGATGGCGGAAAAACTTGGAAACGTGTTCTTGGAGATACAGAATGGATAGGCGCTACTGACATTATTGTTGACCCAAGAAATGAAGATATCATGTACGCTGCAACTTGGCAAAGACATAGAACTATCGCGGCATACATGGGAGGAGGTCCAGGTTCTGGAATACATAAAAGTACAGATGGCGGAGAAACTTGGACCAAATTATCTAGCGGATTACCCACATCAAATATGGGGAAAATTGGTTTAGCAATATCTCCCCAAAAACCAGATGTGCTATACGCTGCTATAGAATTAGACAGAAGGAAGGGAGCTGTTTATCGTTCTGAAAACAAAGGTATTAGCTGGAACAAAATGTCAGATGAAGTTGCAGGTGGCACCGGACCACATTACTACCAGGAATTGTGGGTCTCACCACATCAATTTGACAAATTATACCTGGCCAACAATGTGATGAAAATCTCGACCGATGGTGGAAAAACTTTCGAATCAATGAATGTCAAAAATATTCATGTCGACAACCATGCTGTGGCTTTTAAAAAGAATCATCCAAATTATATTATGATTGGCTGTGATGGTGGATTATATGAAAGTTATGACAATACTAAAACCTGGCGTTTTTTCTCAAATCTTCCGATAACACAGTACTACAAACTCGCTGTTGATGATGCTTTACCCTTTTATAACATTTTTGGAGGAACGCAAGATAACAATTCCCATGCCGGGCCTTCCGAAACAGATAATTCACATGGAATCAGAAACGCAGATTGGCAAATCACCTTTTTTGGTGATGGTCATCAACCAGCAACAGAACCTGGGAATCCAAACATCATTTACAATCAACTGCAACAAGGAGTCCTAGCAAGAGTTGATCGGGCAACGGGAGAATATGTTTTGATAAAACCTCAACCCAAAGAAGGCGAACCTTTTGAACGTTTTAATTGGGATGCCCCAATTCTAGTGAGCCCACATGACCCAAAGAGAATTTATTGCGCTTCTTATCGTCTGTGGAGATCGGATAATCGAGGAGACCAATGGAAACCAATTTCAAAGGATCTCACAAAAGACCAAAACAGAATCGAATTACCAATCATGGGAAGAAAGCAGAGTTATGACAATCCTTGGGATTTTTATGCCATGTCCACATTCAATACAATTACATCAATTTCAGAGTCCCCTGTACAAAAGGACCTCCTATACATAGGTACAGATGATGGTTCTATTTGGTGTTCTGAAAATGGAGGTGATGAATGGAGGCAAATTGAGCTGAGCAGCATTCCTGGGGCACCTAAAAACGCATATGTGAATGACATTAAAACAGATCAGTTTGATCCTAACACAGTATACGTAGTTTTAGATAATCATAAAAATGGTGATTTCAAACCATATTTATTCAAAAGCACAAACAAGGGTAAATCTTGGCAATCTATCAGTCAGGGAATACCCGACAGGACCATTCTTTGGAGAATTGTACAAGATCATGTATCAAAAGATCTATTGTTTCTTGCAAGCGAGTTTGGCATTTATTGCTCGGTGGATGGCGGATCACACTGGGTTCAATTGAAAGGAAATGTCCCAACCATTTCCTTTCGAGATTTAGTAATACAAAAAAGAGAAAACGATCTCGTTTGCGCCTCCTTCGGAAGAGGTTTTTTCATACTTGATGACTATAGTTTTTTAAGGAAAATAAGCGCTGAAACCGTTGAAAAAAAGGCTCATTTGATACATGCGGAAGACGCTCATTGGTATATTCAGAGACAAGTTATGGGTTGGGGTGAAAAGGGAGCTCAGGGAGATGGGTATTATGTGGCACCCAATGCTCCTTACGGAGCGACTTTCACATACTATCTGAGAGAAAGTATTAAAACCGATAAAAAGAAACGCCAAGAATCCGAAAAGAAAGAAAAAGGTGATGTGCCTTTTGTGGGCTGGGAATCACTAGATCTGGAATTTAATGAAGAGGAACCCAAAATCATGTTTGTGATAAAAAATGAATCAGGGAAAGTCGTGAGAAGGTTATTTGCCAAAGCACAAAAGGGATTTCATAAAATCACTTGGGACATGAGATTCCCAGCATCTAATATGATAAAATTAAATCCAAACCCATTGGGCAACAATGATTGGACGCCTAAAGGCATCATGGCACCTCCAGGGAAGTATTCCGTTTCGATGTATCAAAAAGCAAATGGCAATACCATAAAACTATCAGAGCCATTAAGTTTTGAATTGAAAAAGCTCCATCAGGGCTCATTAAAAGGTATGGAGGTAACTGAGAGCGCAAGTTATTGGGAAAAGATGGATGATTTTAGCAAAAATCTATCTCTGCTATATGCTGATCTTTCACTATCCAAAAAGAAAGTAAAAGCTTTAAGAAAAGCCTTGGATTTGTCTTTGACAGATGCTGGTAATTTGGATGTTGAAATCAGGAAGTTACAAGAGGAACTATTCGAACTTGACCGCAAAATTCATGGAAATAAATCCAAAAGAGATGCGGGCGAAAAGACCGATTATGTTTTGAGCGAAAGAACTTGGATTACTCTATGGGGTTCAGCCGGGAGTACTTACGGACCTACTGAAGATCATTTAATGAGTTTTGAGCTTGTAAAAAAGCAATTTAGCACTTATCGAAACGAACTTGATCAAATTCTAAATAATAAGATACCAAACATCGAGGAAAAATTGATCAAAAACCGCTCACCCTATATCGAAGGTCGATAAAGAGATCGAGCGTAACTCCTTGTTTAAGTTGTCTTTTTCAGAAAGTTTATGGAATGATCTTTGAGTCGTCACCATATCCTTTGTCGAACTGAAATAAACTTACCATGTTATACCTTGAGCTTGCTATTTTTCTATTAGCACTAATTACTGTTTTCGGACTTATTTCCAATCTTGCCTTTGCTTCAGCAGCAAAGTTGTTTAATGTTAAAATAGAAGAATTTACAATCTGGTCAGATCCATACTTTAGGTTGCTGAAACTAAATATTGGAGGAACTGTATTCAAGCTTGGCTGGTTGCCCTTGAGCTCCCACATTAAGCTGGCGGGCATGACAAAAGAACCAGAGGAAGATATCGAAGATTATAACTTCGTTGCAAAACCAAAATGGCAACAATTATTAATCATGACCTCAGGGCCTTTTTCGAGTCTATTTTTGGGTTTCATTTTTGCCTTTGTTTATGATCACATTTCATTTACACAACTTTCAATCTTAATCTCATTCTCATTCCTTTTAGTGTACTTTGGGTCATTCATTGCCAGCAAAGTATCTTTAATCAGGTCTGACAAATATTGGAAGCTTTCTCATCTACTTTCGTTTTTATATTTTTCAGCGTTGATCGCAGCCATATACATCTTTATTGATGAAACGGTCGGTTTTGAACACAGCCTTATTGGAGCTTTCAAACAACATTTTGATATAAAAGCCGTATTGGCCTTGTTTGGTGAGAGGTCAATTGGCAAACTGGGTCTTGGCTTAGGTCTGTTTATGTTTGCGAGCAGCATGATCCCAACGCATTCGGTTGGCTTGAAAATCGTAGAAGTCATCTCAAAGGTAGATGCCTATAAACCAGAAGTATGGAAACATATATCAAACTACGCTGTGGTTGGAGTCATTCTGAACCTTATCCTATTTGCTTACTTAGCGGTTTTGTTTTTTATCTAATCTAGAGTTAGAAGAATCAGGGTACTAGAGTAACTTTACCAAAATCATGAATAATCTTTTTGCTCACAGGATTTGTATATTCCAATTCCCAAACGTAAATGCCTTGAGGATAATAATCACTTCCCGAATAACCTGTCCATTGGATAGACAAATCTTGGCTTTCAAAAACAATGTTTCCCCAGCGATCGTAAACTTGAAAACTAAAATTTGAGGCTTGAGAAAGTACAGGCCCAAAAGCATCATTCAAACCATCACCGTTTGGCGTAAAGGAATTTGGGATATAATAATCACAGTCGGACAGGATATCAATTTCTTTCTGAAAAGAACAACCCTTATTATAGGCCTCCACATAGAATAATCCAGGATCAAATATTTCAATACTCGAGGCTGTATCCATCGTGGACCATTGAAGGCTTTCATAGTGCTCACCGACAACTGAAAGTTCTAATCCCTTACAAAGAGTGCCTTGTTTGACAAAATCAAACTTCGGCAAGGGAATAACGGTAATTTCAACAGAATCTACCGAGGAACAACTGTTATCATCTGTTATTTCCAGCGTATAAACACCGGCAGCTTGCACTTCACAAGTAGCACCACTGCAAGAAGTCGACCAGGAGTATGAAGGACCAACATGATCAGTTTCAAGATTTACAGCGCTTCCTTCGCAGATAGCAGTGTCCGGACCCAAATTAAATTGAGGAAGAGCAAAAATGTCAATATTCTTATTCAAAGCTTGTATACAACCATTGGAATCCTCAACAGTCAAGGTTATTAGATAATTACCTGGATTTTGATATGCATGAATAGGATTAATCATACCGGATTGCTGACCATCACCAAAATTCCATGTCCAATTCTCAATATTCAGATTGTTAATGCTCTCTGGACAGGCTGAGTCCAAAGAAGTGAATTTAACTCCTTCTCCTTGGCAAGCAGATGCAAAGTCAAAATCATAGACCAATTCATAGCTAAAATCCGAATATTTTGCTCCTGGCTGAGACATATTGTAGAAACCAAATCTTCCTTTTTTGTAACAACCTGGAACATCGAAAATTGTATCGCCATTAATCTCAATTACGATTCTATCCGTGAGATAAGTTAAAATAAAGTCATAGTCAACTCCAAAGTCCCAGCCATTTAGTGTATCATAATTTGTTCCTAACAGCTTCGATCCTGGGGGCATATTAGGTTTTGGGTAGAAGATGGGCCAAGAACTGGCTTGACTGCTTAAATCTAACAGAGTGTCTAATTGCAATAAGGAAAAACCTTCATCAGCAAAATACCCCAAATCGGTCTGTTCCTTTGCTTTCCAATCAAACAATATCATTTCACAGTGATTCAAGCCAAGTGTGCTATTCGGAGCTTGATAACCAAAAACAAAGCCTATCATATCATCATCTCCAGAACCAATGTTTACGCTAAGCTTTCCTTTTATGCGAACAT
>JALEGO010000278.1 GCA_022763165.1 Flavobacteriales bacterium | reverse complement strand
TTCTAGAGAGTTTGCTAAATTTCAATACATATTCTTTAAGCTCATCTTTATCCTCTATGATGTCTATGTATGAGTAAAGTGCACTCAGAAAATTTGAAATGAAATGAGGGTTCATTTGCGCTGTCAAGGCTTTTAGTTCTGCGTTGATTTTTTGGGATTGAATGAGCCTGTTTTGTTTTCTCAGTTCCTCATTTGTTTTTTTCTTAGCTCGATTTACAACAATTAATACGAACATTAATGCTGCGAATATGACCAAAGCCATTATAATTAGATATAGGTATGTTCTTTGAGTTTGAAGTTCCAACGAAGCCTTGATATTGGTATTCTCCAATTCGGTTATTTTATTGTCCTGTTTAACCTTTTGATATTGAGCCTCATATTTGGAGGTGGTTTCAATGATTTCAGCATTACGAATTGAATCCTTTAGCATTACATGTTGCTCAAGAGCTTCATGCGCGAGCTTATATTGTTTGCAGAGTGAGTATACGTTTGATTTGGCTCTGTAAACGTCCATTTCTAATCTTTTCCGAGCCTTTGAGTTGATCACCTGTTTCTTAGCAGAATTCAAATGCAATAAAGCGCTATCACATTTCCCCAACATTCCATTTACCTCGGCTAAGTTCAGTTGGACATAGTAGTTAAACCCCGAACTTCTTTCTTTTAGAGATCTTAAAAAAACTTCCTTTGCTCTGCGGTATTCACCTTTTTTTAGATAATAAAGGCCAAGCTCGCCAAGAGGAAAAGAAATGTCGTGACCATGAGTTTCTAAACATTCAATGGATTGATCGATGTAGCTTTTACCTTTCTCAAAATCAGATTCTAAGTAAATAGATCCCAAGTTCGCGTATGTCGTCCCAAGTTGTTCGAATAACTTATTTTCTTTTAGAAATGGTATCGATTCAAGGAGATATTTTTCAACTTGATCATATCGCTTTTCCCTTAAAAAGATTTGAACCACATTAAAGTAACATTCACCACATATTTTCTTGTCGCTGGATGTTTCTTTTAAATCGATGCACTTCTGAAAGTTCAATAGAGCCCCAGGAATATCTCCAAAGATATTTAACGACTGTCCTTTGAAATAGTAACATTTATTCAGGATATCCAACTCATTTTTTTCCGCCAATTCGATGGCCTTGTTGATAAACCATTCACTGCTATCTTTATTGTTGTTGATTGTATATACAGCACAGGCATTTAAGTACAAGGTCGCTTTTTTTTCTATATTAATACTACCTTCTTGTTTTAGAGCCTGTTGACAACAACTTAGCGATTGGGTTTTATCAGAATGCCTTAGGTCATAGCAGCAGTTGATTAATGAGTCTACTTGAGAATCTTGGCTTTTGGTTTCACCAATGAAAAGTTGAAATGTGAAGAATATAGCAATTGTAATTCGTACCAAAGCAAATGATCAGATCTGCAAAATACGGTAATTTACTTCAAGATTTAAAATCAATTGTGGTCCTGTGTATATTCAAATTTTATTTACGCTTTTTAATATACTCACCATCATTTTCATTCCGGAAAAGTCTGGTATCTCTTCTTGTTGAAAATAGACATACTTGAATTGCAAATTCTTTTTACCAAATACTTTATATAACAAAAGACTGTATACTGGTATTGCGGGAGGGGAGGATGGATGGAATTGATTGGATGTTCTATGGAAGCCAATTTGCATTTCATCAAAACAGTAATAAAATTGCTCATTCCCGAGATTTATTTGATCAATGATGATATTGACTGAATGGACGTGTCTATTCCGTAGTAAGTATTCTCCGTACTGATGACTTGAGATCGGTTCTTCTAGAGACTGCACATTATACTGGAAATTGTAATTTGATTTCCGTTTGGAAAAATGAATTTCTGCAAAGTTATTTTCTCCTGTATCTACAATTAATTGAGGAATAGTGTCGTTGCTCACTAGATGTCCACCAGTTTTTTCGAGATCCCAAGGAACTGGAATTTTAAATTCATAGCTCATACTTTTTATTCGAAACAATGCGCTTATTTCATCAGCTTTCAATCGCTCAGATGTCTTTTTGTCTCCCTCAAGAATGTCCTCAATTACTGAAGTTTTTATCATATTATGTTTATTATAAATGATTGTTTAGATCTGTAATTTATGAATATGAGGCTTCAGGTTTTCTCAAGGATGTATAAGCCTAATGCTTTTTTACATATTTGAATTGATTTTTATTAAATCCAGTTTTAGTTTGAAAAATGCCAAGAATCCGGTTTCTTTGCAAAACATTTGCGCATGGAACATCAAACAAATTGGAATGTTATCACAGGTGGCCCAGGTATTGGAAAGACCACTTTAATAGAAATGCTCGCAGGCTTAGGTTATACAACCACTGTTGAGAATGCAAGGTTGTACATTGAAGAGGAGCTGGCGAAAGGCATTTCAATAAATGACATTCGCAGTGATTTCAAAAAGTTACAGACTTCCATACTCAAAAAGCAAATTCATACAGAGTCTGAGCTGAACAAAGATCAAACGGTATTTTTGGATAGAGCGATTCCGGATGCCAAAGCTTATTATGATTTCCTTGGCCTCACATATGATGACTTGTTGTTAAGTCATTTAAAGAAATATCGCTACAGAAATGTTTTTGTACTTGATATTTTGCCTTTGCACAATGATTATGCGCGAACGGAAAACAAGGAAGAGCAATTACAGATTCACAGTAACCTCATTTCTGTTTATGAAAAAATGGGATATAACATTATCCATGTGCCTGTATTAGATCCGGAATCTAGAATGGAGTTTATCCTAAATCATATTTCAGAACCAGTAGCGACTTGATTGATTCGCAGCCATTCGTTTTATTTTTTGATTTTCAATCTAATGTCCACATTTCGTCAAGCTCAATGTGACACAACAGTGATATGTCAAGCCTCACAAAGTTTAAGCAATCGGTTTAATTCAAAAGGAAAACTCAATTCACCACGCTATTTTATCGCGACAATGCGCTTAAAAAGGCATCTTTTTTAGAATTGGCCAAAGGCACCAAATCATCATCGGACATTCTTATGTAATTGCCTTCTTTTTTATCTAAGTGAAGTATATAGGATAAGTTGATTAGATGAGATTGATGGCACCTGAAGAATCCAAAATCTGTTAGAATTTCATCATAGAATTTGATTTTCTTCGACATCAATATTTTCTCCTTATTCAATAGATAAAAGCAGGTATAGTTACCATCAGATTCACATCTTATAATATCGGTCACAGGCACAATGTGGGTTTTCTCCTGCGTGTTTAGGATGATCTTTTTCTTTTCTTTTTCATGATTATGAATCAAATTGCTGAGCCTATTTTCATAATCGTCTTTGGCAATTTGTTTTTCTGCTTTGCCCAAAGCTTCAATGAGCTCCATTGGATCTACAGGTTTCACAATATAATCAACTGCAGAAAACTTAAAGGCTTTAACCGCATAGTCTTGAAACGAGGTTATGAATATCACTTTTAGTTTAAGTTGATCAATTTTGATAGCTTTAAGTACATCAAAACCAGTTTTTTCGCCCAAATGAATGTCTAGGAGTAAAAGCTCAACTTGGGGATAATTTTCGATAAACTTTACAGCTTCTTCATAACTGCCGGCCTCACTGATAATGGCATCTGGATATTGACTTTGGACAATAGATTTGATGCTATCTCTTACGAGTGGCTCATCATCTGTAATAAGTATCTTCATGTCTTAATTGGTTAATATTTTTAGATTGTACGGAATATTAAACTGAATCCTTGTCCCATTTTCTGGAAGTCCAAGATCCTTGTTTAAGTCCATGATTTTAAAACTCAGTATTTTCTTATTTCTGGCATTCAAGTTTTCGATTCTCTCTTTTGTGATCTGGGTGGAATAAGACTTTCTATCCTTATGTTCTGCAGATCTACTGGATGCAATACCAATACCATTATCCTGAATGGAAATGAGTATGCTGTCCTTGTTGTCCTTAAATTGAATATCAATTTTTCCCTCGCTCTTATTAATACCATGTTCTACAGCATTCTCTATAAAAGGTTGCAGTAGCATCGGGGGAATTTTAATCTCTTCTATATCCAATTGATCATCAATTGAAATGTTAAAATCAAGCTTATTGTCAAATCTCAACTTTTGAAGATCCAGATAGTATTCCAATATCTTAAGTTCTTCTTCTAAACTAATAAGATCCATTCTTGAGCTTTCTATGATTAGGCGCATCAATTTCGCAAATTTCGCTAGATAACTTGCCGATTGAATAGATTGGTTCTTGAGAATAAAAGCTTGAATAGCCGTTAAACTATTTGAGATGAAATGAGGATTCATTTGACTTCTTAACACCTTTTGCTCTAATTGTGTGTGTTTTATTTCAAGAATTTCCTTCTCTCTAGCAGAAACCTGTCTCTTGTGTCTATTGATTAAAACAAGCACCAAGGTTATTAATGCAAATAGTACTACGCAGGTGATTGAAATGATAAGGTTTCTATTGTTTATTTTGGCCTGTTGATTGAGTTCTTTGATTTCATGGTTTTTTTGTTCATCATTAATTTGATTTTGAAGGATTTGATGTTCTAGTTTATATCCCTCTTCAATTCTTTGGCTTATTTCAATTATTTGATGGTTTTGTATCGAGTCTTTAAATCTCAAAAGTGCAATAGCATATCGATTTACGGACTTAATTTTACCGAGTTTGATATTGACTTTTACAAGTCCATCAAGACTTTCTATGAGACGTGTTTGATAATTATGTTCGCTTGCGATATGCTTTGCTTTCTCAAAATAATGCTCAGCCAGAGTTGCATTATTAGAGTGTAGATAGGTGTTAGCTAGAATATTGTAAGCATCGCATCTTGCAATAATATTTGTTGCGCTTTCTTCATAATTTTTTGCTTTTAAGGCAAATGTGACTGCAGAATCCAGCAAACTATTATAGGGCATATTGGTAGCCTTACAGATTTTTCTTGCTACTTCAGGATCTAATTCATTCACAGATAAACACCATAGTGCCAGGTTTCGAATGATTTCGTTTTGGTTGTTTTCAAATTCGTACTCTTTAGAGACCTGAAGTGCTTCTTTGTATTTCTTGAAACCCTGAATAAAAGCACCTGAATCAGTTAAGCAATTGGCCATTGACATTAACGTGTGCCCTACGCGGATGTGATCTCCTTTGTGAACGTAAAGGTCAACCGCTTCATTCAAAAAATACATTGCCTTGGAGTAATTCTTTATGTCTGAATAAATTACTGCCAAGCTTGTATAGGCTGTTCCTAGACCTTTATTACCAGTTTTATCCTTCAAATTGATGGCTTTTGTAAAATAATCTATGGCCAATGCGCTTCTGCCAGACTGAGCATGTATTATTGCCATATTGTGGTAGGCAGATGCGATTCCATCATAATGAGAAATCTTTTGATATAATTCTAAACCTTTATTGTAATGGATGAATGCTTCTTTATTCTTTCCATAAGTTGAGATGACATTCGCGTAGTAAGTATGAGCTCGGGCCATCAATTTAATGGATTTGCTCTTATAGGCAAACTTTATTGACTCTTCGCAATAATAAACAGCCGAATCAGCTTCTCCATGTATAGTTTGCAGCATACAAAAGTTGCAGAGGGCATTGGAAATACCTTCTACATATCCGTATTGTTGTGAATACTTTAAAAGTTGCCTATTTAAGGAATCTGCTTTTTGCCTGTTTTTATAGGTCATTTTCAAAGCAGATCGATATAGGGTATCGGCTAATGCTGTATCCAAAGTGTTCTCAGCAAAAGAATTGAAGTGCACAAGAATCATTAAACAAAAAACAAGATGCTTCCGAAATGAATTCTGTTCTCTGGAGAATGTTATTGCTGAGGTTATTTTCAATTGGTTGTTTTGCTACTATGAAATTTTGAGATGATGAGGAATGTAAAACAGAATGCGAGTGCCTTGTTTTTCTAAACCTAAATCTTTTTTCAAATCAATTATTTCAAACCTTAG
>JALEGO010000277.1 GCA_022763165.1 Flavobacteriales bacterium | reverse complement strand
CACAGCAAGGGCCAACTCACCCCAAAAAACGAAGGAAATCCCTCTAATCGTTCTTTACATTTCAAACCAATTTGACACAGTTAGTTGAATACTCCCTACTCCGTTAATTCGGCCAGCTTATTTTGGTCAAATCCTGCTTCCCCTGCATTGTCATAAAACTTAAAGGGCTGTCCTTTAAAAGCTGCTTTGTGAGTTGTACAACTTTGTAAAAGCATGATAAATGCAAATAGAATAATTGTTCTTTTCATGGTCATTTTCTAATAATCAATAGCGATTGCCTTAAGGAGTTTATATTTAATTTATTTTTTCCCTGTATACTTAGATGCAATTAATTTAAACTTTTCTGAAATAACTTCATTGAATGATTTTTCAAGTTTTTGATTAAGCAAATTGCCAATTTCAACTACACCTATGACATTGTCATTGACCACAAATTCAGCAAAGTCATCCAAATCTTTTGTCACATCCTCAGTAAAAGACTTGTGCCAAATAATTTCAATCTTGTCTTCATTTTTCCAAGAGCATTTTAAATTCCATGTATCAATCTTATAATCTTTCTTTTCATCGATATATATTATCCCAACCTTTTCAAGTTCTTTTTGAAGTTTTAGGTTTAGTTTGTCTGATTCTTTGATCATGTTATTTGATGGTCAAATTTCTTACAACGATTTATATACAGTCTTGTGTCCTGGCATTTTTTCTTGCTTGCTGCCAACCTTGTCACAATGAAAGGGTATGTATTTTTGGCTGCTGTGCTTTTTTTCTTTTATCAAAGAATTTTATTTTATCATTCTATGATACTCATTAATTAGATTTTCTATAAAAGGAGGATGGATTTTATTAGGATTTGTAGTAATAGTAAAATCCATGGTTTTAATTTTAGCAGGTAAACCATCTCTTGATTTATAATAAATCAATTCAATTCTATATATATAGTATTTGCCCGATGCCATTTTAAAATCTGTGAAATTCTCATATAGGGAATCAAGAGATTGGTATATCTTAGGATTTGTAAAAATTTCAGCTGGTTCTATTTTTATTTCGTTAAACTTCTTTTTTGTTTTCTTTCTAAACCGAAACTTGTTTTCGTCCAAATCGAATTCCAGCTGTTTTATAAAAAAACGATTGGTAAAACCAGTTGAGTAACCACACATTGCAGAACATTTTCCACTTGAAATTCTTATTTTATTTGGAATTCCTTTTTGAGCTTTTATACTATTTCCACTTAGTATAAATAAAATGATAACAATGAAAATATTTGAATTCATATGTATGCCTTATGAAGAAAGATTGCCTGTATAATATTTTGCTTAATTGTAAATTGTAGGATTCATTTTTGCCACGGCAGCCAACGTATTGGCTAAGCACAGTGTCCTGGAGGGCATATCTTTTCGCTGTTGTTGTAGCACGTTTTTTATTCTTTTTTAAAGTTTCCTTTTGCCCATTTTTCAGTTAATTCTAGGTACTTAGCCTCTGGCTCACATGTCCAAAAATTAATATCATGCTTTTTACAAATTACATAATGTCCAATCCCTCCTAAAGCTTGGTGACCAATTATGAAAAGCAAGGCATAATGATCAATTAGAATTAAGAGTATAAATGAAATGATTAAATAACCAATTAATTTACCTGGAATTTTCCATTTGGGTCGAACAAACCTTCCACCAAAATACTTGTAGCTAAAGCCCCAAATAATACACGCCAGTAGCAGATAGTAAAAATGATATGGTCGTATATTTTCACCATTATCTCCCCAGGGTGCCCAAAGAATAAGTCCGGTTAATAGAGCGCCATAAAAAAGAATTGTGGTAATGATGTTTGTTCTTCCAGTCATGTATTGTGATTTCTTAATTCTGTTTTGAATATGGAGTTCGCATTTAGCTCTTCTTTTTCAACAGGTTTAGCGGAAATTTCAATCTCAGGTTTTTTTAAGTGCTTAAGTGTTCGATGATTGATAAATTGGATTCAATTTTTTTTCATTTCTTGAACTATTTTTATAAAAAGAAATAGTCCTCCAATAAGAATATTATGATAGTCAACTCTATCATTTTTTGTCCAAGGCTATTTGAATATGTAAATGCCTGTTTTTAATGTGCTACAACTTTCTGTGTATGGTGTCGTAGCATTCCGAAGGGTGCTATGCACGATACACATTGTTACCATACGTAATTTTATTTTATTAATCGTCGTTTTCTTTTTTCTCTATACCAAATTACAATACCTAGTAAGATGGTCAATATTATTAAACTTGGCTCGCTCATTCGTTGAGCATCTACTCCAAGATCTAACGATTTATTGCCCGATAAGACATGCTCTTGTTTCTTTTTAAGCATTGCTTTTTGAGCTTCATTCTCTACCACTAAGTATGATGTTACTGGCATCATAACTTTTGAGATGAAACTATATTTTACCAAATTCAGCCATTCTTTGTTTGAATTTTCAGGATGTAAAATTTGTGAATTCCATTGTCCTTGCATTGTCAATGCAGATGTCCAACTCTTTTCTTTAATAGCTGCTTTATTTACTTGAAATTCATCTCTCTTTAAAATGATACTTGGCTCACTATTGTTTGGCAAATAAGCAATAGAATTGTCAGAGAGTTTATATTCTAAAACTGTTTCGCAGAACCTACATTCTCGATTTATTTCGGGCAGTTCTTTTATTGGATTTTGCGTTAAAGAATGTTGTTTTAAAGTTCCTTTTTTATCAAGATTGAAAAACAGCTCGCTTTCAGGGAAAGTAAATTTCAAGTCGGCAAAATCTTTATCTAAAACAGCATTTTGGATATTGTCAGTTACGACCACAATCACAGGATATGTTTTTGATTTGTCTTTGTAGGCCTTAATCAAGGTTGTTTTGATTGCTCTATCCAAGTAAAAACCGCCTTCAAAAGATTGATTTGTATATTTTTCTTTCCAATTGTTATCCAACTTTGTAGCGGTTACATAACTGTTTACAAAACTAATTTTTGCGTTTTCTGAAAGAGATGGATTAGCGTCAGTTACTTGTTTTATTCTATTGAAGAAATCAGTTGAATTATTATTTTGTCCTTTAGAAGCATCAACTACAAAATGAAAATAGGGCTTACGTTTGACAGAATTCAATTTTTGTTTTTGTTGAGCTGAAACGTAGACCATGTATTCAGTTTCAATGTTATTGTGAATTACTTCTTCTGGGGTCCCTAATTCAACTATGTTGCTGTCAATGTTTAGCTTAATAGGCTCTTTATGTAAAAACTCTATTCCAGTTTTTCTTACCTCATCTTTTGCAAACGGAAAAACCCTGAAAGCAACTTTATTCCCTGTCAAATAGTATAGAATACCTGGGTCTCGATTTTTATTTCGGATTTGTGAAAATATCCACATTGCAGATTTTTTCTCTGCTAAAATCCCTGCTTCTTTCTTGTCTCCTACATACAAATAATAATCGCTTATCCAACAACCTTCGGGTAAATCAATTGTTGTGGCGTATTCTGAAAACCAAGTGTTTCCGCTTTCATTGGTTATTTCCAGGTTAACCCAACTTTTCCAAGCATTTTGTGATTTGTCGTAGGTGCTATTTGTAGAAATATTGCTTATTTGAACATTATTATTTCGGATATTTTCAGTTCGTAACCCAAATGATGTTGTACCGAAAAATATTTTTTCTATGGTGTTAATTTTAGTGTCAGACAAGGTGAGGTTGTCCATTACCAACCAATTAAAGTACGATGACAAATAAGGAATTCCATGACCAAATATCCTACCTCTGCTAGCTCTCGGGTCTTTATGACTTTCTATAACATTAAGCGTTTTTTGAAGAGAAATTTTATCAATGTCGTATTGCTTTGAGTAATCAGGGCTGTATATATAGGAAAGTGCTTCGTTTAAAATGCTTTTATCTTTTAAATATGTTGCAGTTATAAAGGTGGGAATTATCAAAAAGCCCAATAACGAAATTCCTATGAGAAGTTTTTTGGAAAACTGTATCTTCAAATAAGTAAAATCCTTTGAAAGTTCATTAATGTGAATTACAAAGAGAAGTAAAGGTGTTAGCAATAAGAAACCTGTGCCAACTGCCATAATTGCAAGTACAGATAAAGGCAGAAAGGGAAGAAAGACTAAAAAGAAATAAAGTGTGTAAGCAAATGTTACACTTCTTCCTATAAATATAAGTAGTCGGTAGAGTTTGTTTTCAAACTTGGGTAAGCAAATTAAGATGCCGTTTACAATTGTAAGAATATAAAACCAGGCGTTATTAAGATCTCCAAAAACCCCTGAAACACTTGGCCCGAAATTATTAAATAGGTGTCCGTTATTTACTTCTAATCCTATTAATGGAAGAATAATTGCAATCGGAATTTTCCAGGCTAGTTGGTATTTCTGCCAAGCT
This sequence comes from Flavobacteriales bacterium, assembly GCA_022763165.1. Taxonomy (GTDB): domain Bacteria; phylum Bacteroidota; class Bacteroidia; order Flavobacteriales_G; family JALEGO01; genus JALEGO01. The sequence continues at coordinate 13,427 of JALEGO010000277.1, read as the reverse complement.
AATGCTTTTTTCCTGGCAAGAATAAAAACTCCCCTAATTAAGAAGAACAGAAATATTATTGTGGCAGTAATTATAAGCACCAAAAACGTGTGAATATAAAATTCCTCTTCAACACGTCGCCATAAAGGAAAAATAATTTGTGAAAACAAGTAGCCGGCAATTGGAATTCCAATTGCAATTAGAAAATTTATCCAAGCTTTGTGTTCTTTGTTTTCTGGTGTAAAATGAGAAACCAAAATAATTAGTGAATAGGCAAGTGTTGGCATTAAAAATGTTCCAACATATAAAAATATATTGCCCGAAACCATCCATTGAGGAATTGAAAAAGGAATGATTTTCTCTAAATGGTAGCCATAGAGATAAATGAAAGGTATGTAACTCAATAGAGCAATTAAGCCATACCAAACAGAAACATCTTTTTGCTTTAAAGTCAAATAAACTGAATAAGTAAAATTTAGCAATCCAATAATGCCTAATGATAGTCCAAAAGACTTCCAAAGCTCGATACTACTGGCATCCAATAGAGTTTTGATGATATTGAACTGTCCAAAAAGCAGAAAATACAACACAACTACCGGAAGCGTGTTAATAATGAATAACCATTTTGGGTTAAGCCAATTTCGCATTGTTTCGTTTATGAATTAATAATTTTTCAATAAGTACATAAGCCAAAATCAAAAAAGTAAGATTGGTAATTATCCCAATAGCTTCGTGCAAAATATGTTGTTGGTTTAGTAGAATATCTTTCGTTTGAGTCTGGACAACGATGGAAGCAAAAATCCGAGATGTATTTACGAATATGGTTAGTATATATGCCCCAACTAACGCAGCCGGAATAGTTAGAATTTTATTTAAAGTCTTGTCAAAATACTTTAATGTCAAAAAGGTAAAAAGTAAAAAACACAAAATCCAAAAGTTGAAACCTGAGCAAGATTTGTCAATAATAATATTTAGGTGTTTGTAAAAATATCCGCTGTCTGAGATAAAAACAGATTTAGAACCTGTCAAAAGCCCAATGAGTTTGTCGGTCGGTTTGATGAGGAAAGTCAAGTCGGTATTTTCAGCAAGAGTAAAACCAAATTTCAATAAGATGAAAAGTCCTACTGCTGTTAAGTAATATGGTATGTTCTTGTTTGACTGCACTGTCTTTTTTAGTCTGTGTGCTAATGGTTTGGCTATGCGCAGTGTCCCGAAGGGCATTGCTTATAGGTTTTGTTAGGTGCTTTGCTTTATTATTTCAATTTAAGTTTTTCCTTACTTAAGAAATCCAATATAATTTTCACTTGTCTATCAGTATCTTTTATTTTATTGAAACTGTAAATCAAACTTCGTTTTTTTCCGTCAGTCAGTTTATCATAAATGGCTTTTGATTCGGAATCTTGTTGCAAAAATGCAGTTAGTACTTCAGGAACTTCTACTCCGAGTTGGTCCGGGTCTTCCTCAATTTTAAAACTCACTTCTTCTCCGAGTTCCTTCCCTAACTTATCTAGATATTTTCCAGCAACAATTATGTAAAAGTTTCCGTCTCCCAAGTGATTCAACCCGCAACGGTAGGAAACATCATTATCTACAGTACAAATCATCCGAGTTGCTCGTTTTCTACTGAATTGATTAATGATATCCGAGTCAATTTTCAAGTAGAAATATCCGCCTTTCCTTTTTTCGAGTTGGTTGATTTTTTGTTTCCCTTGGTACGATGTCATGTATTAAAGTTGAAATTTTTCCCCGTTGCATTAAACTTCTACTCTGCCAACTTAAGCATTTCATGGCCAAAACCCTTATTTCGATAAACTGGGGAAATCTGAATTGTGTTTATATATCCATTCAACTCCCTTTCGCTCAGATCAGATGGGTGAAACCTATCTTTTTATTGTCATGAATTCTCGTGCTTTTTCAAATACTTAGCCCCTAAAGTTCTGTAAATGGTGCGTGTCCCGAAGGGGATGTATCATAAACTTTGTTGTGAGAAGTTTATTTTTTTAAATCCAATTTAATCTTATCAATCAAAACTCTGTTTCCTTTGACAGGATATAGTGTTCGAATATCTTTCCATCTTCCCCCTTGATCAATAAGAATAATATTATAGGTTAGTTCAAACCAAAATTCAAATTCAGCACTAGAGGCGTCAGTTGGCTTGACAGTTATTAAATATTGATTCGGTTTTTCCGTTTCTTCAATTTGAATGCTATCATTTTGTGTAATCAAATTGATGTCGTTTCCACTAATTGACTTGTATTTAAAGTCAGGAATAATTGTAAATAAAATTTTACTTTCCCCAACTTTCAAATCAGGAAATTCTTTGAATTCAGGATACCAACTTTTTAGTATAACTTTCGGTTTTTTCGCTAATCTTATTGTGTCCTGTCCATAGCTGAATGGTGCCAGAAGTAAGATGCCATAAAGAGTCAATATTAATTTTAATCTATTCATTTATCTAATTTCTAACAACGTAATGCTATGCGCTGGCCGAGCGAAGAAGGCTGAGCGAATAGCTTTTGTTGTGTGAATTTATTTGATAGGAAGTCCTAATTCTTCTGCTTTCCAATTCGTCTTGTCTTCCATCATATCTGTGAGGCACTTTAAGCCTACTAAATGCTGATGTACTTTAACAGTCTTATCATTCCCCTTTAGGATTAAATACCCAGCCATAGCCTGGAACTTTACCATACTTATTTCCTTCCATGCTATACTTGTTTTCCTCCCCCTCCAATCCCATGATGTTAATTGTTCTTGGTCAAAAGTAACACGGTGGTTCGTATACCAAAGTATTAAAGGTAAAGCCATAAGCGAACAAAATACCCAAATGAAGACCAAAATGGGAATAGGATCTGTTTCTGTCTCATCTGTCAAAATGAAAAAGGTGAAAATTGCTCCAATCCCGAATGCTAATAATCCACCAATCTGGTAAAATCTGTTCATTCTAAGAGTAACCGCACCCCCATTTGTCCTACCTATTTTTTTGCTGGCAGATCGGTTTAGCAATTTCATAGTCAGGGGTATAAGTAGCCCGATAAGAGCATACATTATTATACTTTCTGTTTCCATTGGCCTATTATTTCACACAACTGTCTATATACAGAGCCTGACCAGTTTTGGCTGGGCGTTCGCTTTAATTTCTTTATTAAAGTTTAATCCTCAATTTCAGGATATATACCATAGATCGCTTGGAATCATAAATCCGATAATTCCAAGTACAATAAAGATTAGAGGGAACCCATAAACCCATCCTATAGAATTTATTTCCGCTTTCTTGAAATCATTCTCTGGATAGATAACGGGTATATCTTCGCCTTTTCCATAATAAAATCGATTGGAAGATTGATTGATTTCTACTTTTACAATTTCTCCAATATTGGTTTTGAATTCAACCATTGGATAAAATTGATTACTACTATTTTTCTTCTCTTTTACTTCAACCACAATCCCTGTAGTTTTTTCCCAATTTAGCTGTTTGATTATATTATTTGTCAAAATATACAATCCAACACATACGAAGATGATGCATGTTATTTTAGGTATTGTGAATATTTTATTCATTGAATTTTATTTGCTCAGAAGTTTTTTGGTCCTTATCCTTCTTAAGGATGATCAGCGACCGGACTACCTGCTGGGCTGAGCTCGCAAGAGCGCAATCACAGCTCGTAGACCATGTTAGGGGCAGTTTATTGTTTATCTATTTGTTCAAAGAAATGTCGATAATATTCAATCCAACCTTTATCGTTTAATAATTCTTGAACTGTTTTCAATTCTCTTATAGAACAACCTTCACAATAATTAATAAGGTATTGGCTAACCTGTAATTCATTAATTATTCGACTCTCAACTTTAGTGAAGTGTCTACCTCTTTCCTTTAAACATAAAAGTCCGATTGCACCGTATATTCGATCTTCGGGATTAATAGATCGGAGTAAATTACTTAGGGTATCACTTTTTTGTTGAAGGGCTAAGAAAATCGATTCTCTCAACGATTCTGTCATACTCCCACCAACACTACAAGCATAGCCAAATTGGTTTATTTTAAAGCTTCCTTCGTTTAAGTCTTCTGTTTCATAAGATGTGGAGTACTTCGCATTAAATAATTTGATAAAACTAATGAGATCTTTTTCAAGAATTATTTTCCGTTCCTCATCAATTCTCTCTGGATATTTCCACTTAAAATACGCTTTCTTCTTTAGAAGAATAAAATAAGCCCTATCACTGGTTCCTTGTAAATACAGTTTATACTCGGCATTTCTAGGATCTTTTATTCTAAGTGTAATTCTTTTATGCTCAAAATCAATCACATTTTCTTTTTCCATGTCAAAAGTTGCATTAGGCATAACTGTTGAAATGTTTTTTTCTATTTCGCCTAAGTCTATTCTGGAATTACTGATTGTGGTAACTAAGGAATCAATATTGCCTGATCCATAACTAAATTGAATCCCAAAAATCAATACAGCTAATAGGAAAAATCTCATGTTTTATAAATTATTGGACCTAAGGTACTGTATATGGTGCGTTTCCCGAAGGGGATGCACTATATACCCTGTTAGCTCCCGTTTTAATTTAAATATTTTATTGAACCTACAAAGGAGTTAAACTTTTCGATATTGGTGTCGTAGGTTTCTGGTGTCGCAACAAACTGAATCCAAACAAAGGCTTTATCTGTTTCAATCAGACAAAACTGATTGTGATATATTTTCTTTTGATACAGAGTAAATACTCGACAGCTCACCCCTTTTTTTATTTCAATTAGATCTCGCTTATTGTAGCCATACCAAATATGAGTATCGCTAAATAAAGTAGTCTTGCCAAAGGTGTTACCAGTAATAAATACCTTTTTAAATTCTTCGAATGATTTATACTCAGTTTTATCAAAGCCTGAAATCATAAGTGCATTTTCAATTCCATCTAATGCAGGAAAAGTTCCACCCCAAAGATTCTTATTTCCAGTTTCTTTAAGATTTAGCCACTCTGGAATTTCAACTTTTAATCCAATTTCCTTGTTTTCATAAAATTTAGAATCCTGGGCAAATGAATTCGGTATGAACCCTATAATAAGAAGAATTATAATTGTTGTTTTCATGATTTGGATATTGTGCTTAGCGGTGAGTATATGAACCGTAGCATCCCGCAGGGGGCTATGATTTCATATACATTGCTAGTGCCAGTATTTCCTTGTTAATTCAAATTACGATATTCTACTGGGCTAATACCTTCAATTTTCTTAAAGACTTTTGAAAAGTATTGCGGGTATTCAAAGCCTAATCCGTAAGCGATTTCGCTGATTGAGGTATTAATAGAAGTCAATAATCTATTTTTAGCTTCTTCAATCAAATAATAATGAATATGTTCTTGTGTGCTTTTGCCTGTTCCTTTTTTGAGTAAATCACTCAGGTAGTTACTAGATAGGTTAACCTCTTCTGCGCATTGTTTAACGGTAGGCAAGCCTTTCTCTATAGGTAAATTGGTCTTGAAGTATGAGCTTAAAAATTGTTCTATTGAGGCCAAAACTGATTTGTTGGCTTCACTCCTTATGATAAATTGTCTGTCGTAGTATCGCATGCAATGATTGAGTAATAATTCTATTCCAGATACAATTACAGATTTGCTATGCTTATCTATTGGTCGGTTTAGCTCGGCTTCTATGCCATTGACGATATTTCGCAATTCACTTTTTTCATCTTCCGAAAGGTGTAGTGCTTCGTTTACATGATATTTGAAAAAAGAGTAATCTGAAATGGTATGTGTCAGCGAAGTTCCCTTAATCAAATCTGGATGGAAATAAATTCCCCAGCCATACACACAGCCTGAACTTTCGAGTGAAAAAACCTGATTAGGTGACATAAAGAATAAAGTTCCTTCTTGAAAATCATAATATTCTCTGCCATATTTAACACTTCCTTCGTCTAATTGCTTTAATAAGATGGAATAAAAACCAGTTGTATATTTTAAGTTATCTTGAGTCCTTGTTTCATTAAAAAAATTAGCTTTAGAAAAATCTACCACACTGATCAAAGGATGCTTGACTTTACCCTGCTGAAGCATTTCATGAAGCGTTGCAATGTTTTCAATATTAATTATTTCACTCATCTGTGCTATTGGTCTTTTAAGAATTGAAAGTATGTTTTAATCGATTGGTGAGAATATACTTCCACCAATAAAAACCCAAGTGCGTAGATAATTTAAGTGAATGCCACTCCGTGTCAAAATGGATTTTCCGTAAAAAGAATTGCCAAAAGAACCAAAATTGGAATCACTGTATCAAGGATTGCAATGAAGTAATCAATAAATTGACCTTTTCCTTTAGAAATAGAAGTCAATATCAAGGCCAATAATCCTAAAACAGGAATAACTAAGGCTGGCCATTTTACCCAGTCTATACCCTGCCAAATCAAGATACCGAAGATTGGGTAGATTAACACAAAAGGCAATGCTGAGGTCGGGTTTGGTTCGTTTGTATGCTTTAGTTTTCTATATAAGAAAATGTGTGCAATACCATTGATGACAAATAAGGCTAATAGTAACTCTTCCATCGTAATTTTTTTTAAATCTTGTTTATTGTTGTAAAACAGCCTTTCCCTCATAAAAATGATTTTGGAAAGGCTGTTCAATCCAACTATGCACTTTGCATGTGAGCATGGAAGAACTCAGCGACTTCATTCGAAATCTTTTCAACGTGCTCAGGTCTCCAATATAGGTCGAAATGACCTGCTCCCTCAATCACTGTCACCTTTTCAGGTTTGACCTCTTCAGCGAAGCGTTTAGCACCTGGGTTTGAGACAGCTTCGTCACCGTAAGCAAGATAGATTGGAATTGGTTCAAATAGCTTTGTGTAATTGAATATAGAGAAACCATAAAGGGAGTATTGACTATTGGCAGCTACTCGGTTTTTCCACGTTGGAACATCACCAGGTTTTCCTGCTAAGTAGTAGTCTCTCATTCCAACATAAATAGGTTCTGGTGCCACTGCTATTTCTTCCTCAGTTTCTGGAACTGGCTTGATATAAACCTCTTCTCCAGAATCGAAACGTGCTTGTGCAGCATCTGTCAATCCTTTGACAACCATATTGCGGTAACCATCTGCACCTAGCATGCTAAGCGGTGTATCCAGTTCGATTAAATAAGGACTAATCATAGCCACTGCGTTAATACGGGTGTCAAAAGCGGTTTCATACATGGCCCAACCAGACCCCATACAAATACCAGCATTAAAGACGTTGTTGGTATCAGTAACGTCTAGTGTACGAAGAAAGTCTACTGCATTGCGGACATCTCTCACGAACCACTCTGGAATCAGGTAACCAGCATCTCCTTCGCTCTCTCCCCATCCACGTGGGTCAAAAACCAATGCGGCGAAACCTCTTTTGGCAAAAGCTTTTGCATAGTCTCCGCCTGTTTGTTCTTTAACTCCAGTTACTGGTGGCGTTACTGTTGTTGCTGGATATTTTTTCCCTGCTTCATAATCATCTGGAAGAAACAGATGTGCTGCAACCTTTTGACCTTCGCTCACAAATTGAACGATATTTTTTCCGGGTTTAAAATTTAAATTTTCCATAAAAATAAGTTTTGATTATGGAATAAAATTACAGCATGAATAAAGGTTAGGAGTAAAACTAATCTCGGATAGTTGTATACTTTTCTTGGTTTGTTCTGGATATTGACCAAGAACGGTTTGTGCTTGATTAGTTGCGGGATGATTGGCGAGAAATGTTCCGGTTTTGGCTAGGAATTTCATGCAAGTGATTTTCCGAAGTATAAGTCCGAAGTAATTAATTATACAGGTTGTTTTGAGTAGTTTTTTCTCTAGATAAATCTTCGAATTACTTTTATTTTCCTTAATTGAGTACTCAAAATCCAGCTCAATGAAATCCCTGCAACGAAGGTTATCGTGGCTTTAATGCTTGAATGCAACTCAAAGTCTAAAAGGAAATACTGAGTCCAAACAACAATGGGGTAATGGCATAAATATATCATATATGCATTCTCTGTCAATCTATTCCATACTAAGTTCTCAGATTTAATAGACGTCTTAAAACTTGTAGTCATAGCTAAGCTTGTAAAGCAGATGGAAAGTGTATATATAAAGTAATAGATGATCCAAGTATAAAACTCATCAACTCCATGTCGAATTACCAAATTTGTCAGATATGGAGGAATTAACGTTAATATTATAAATATTGCTAGGGCAATTATCCAGTAAATTTTCCATAGCTTGACTAATTCTGATTTATAACTAAGGAATGAATTATTGAAGTCGACACTACCCATAAATACTCCAATCCAGAAAAATCCGGCATACAGAAATATTCTATTCAACTGAAAATCAAAAGGTCCGAATCCAGTCCATGCGTTAGCGCCTAATTTGTAACTTATTGGGATATAAAGAAGGGAGGTAACAATAAGAAAGCCTAAAATTATTATATATGGCTGTTTGCCATATTTGTTGATATTAGAACCTACTTTTAAATAAAGATTTGAAAGTGGCTTGTAAGTAATTGCAAAGAGCATGTTAAAGGCAAACAAAAGCCAGATAAACCAAGGTGGGCCAACAGGCCAGTTTTGGGTAGTGAAAAAATCAACAATATATGTTTGCAAGTTCCAGTTCCCATTTGAAATATTATAAGAAGGGAGGTAAGCAACTAGCATGAATAATGTCCCTAGAAATAAGAATGGGATGAATAATCTTTTGATTCTATCGAAAATAAATTGTTTTTGACCTTTGCGATTTATGCTCTTGATTAAGAAAAGTCCACCAATTGAAAACATTAACGACATGAAATAAATGTCATTGAAGTTCACAAGAATATCTAAGCCAAGCCATCTTTTAGAATCTATAATTGGGTGGGTAGAATTTATATACACTTCATTATTAAAGTAAGCAAAAGTGGTGTATGCCAAATTCGAATGATGAAAAACCACAAGAATTGTTATTGCTGTCCTTAAATAATTTATCCAAATGGTATTTTCTTTTAACTCTTTCATTTTTCTTAATTACCAATAACGTTTTGTGTGTGATTAGTTGCAGGCTGGTTGGCAAAAAACATTCCGGTTTTGGCCAGGGTAATTAATGCAAGGTGATTTTACGAAGTGTAAATCCGAAGCAATTAATTATGCATGTTGTTAGACCAGTATTTTTATGGGTTACATCACTGCTTTAGTTTTTACCCTTTGACCCCAATGTTGGAGATACTAGGATTGAGTCCCTTGGCACAGCATTCAAACGTAAATTATCAAAAGTGATCTTATGAAAAATATCATTATTATTGGGCTCCCATAAATTTACCTCTAGCTCAGAAGGGAAGAGCAAACCTAGCTTTTCTTCGTATTTGGTATACCTCAATGTAGCATGAATCCATCTATACTGATCTCTAACTGTATACTGCATTTGTGTCAATTGATTCGTTTCTCTGTCAACCCACAAAATATACTGGTCGATATCCTTTTGTGGTTCCGTAGTTTTCCAAGTAACATACACTAAATCATAGGTTCTTCCATCTTGGCTTCTTTCGCCAGCATAACTGATGATGTCCGCTTCAAAAATCCGTATAGGAGCTTCTATAAAATACTGATAGGTGGGTAACCAGAACTCAATGGTCTTGTCATTGGGGTGATGCCATTTAAGTTCCCCAGATTTATCTGTAGCATAGGTTCTCCACGATTGAATGCCCCAAACTTTATTTTCCCAATTAATATCCCTAAAAATAGCTCTACTCGTAAACGTTTTAGGAATTGCTTGAAATTCGAAATTAGCGATGTTATTAGGGAATGGATTGCCGAATTTCCCCATAATTCCATAAAATTCATCCGAAATATTAACTCTGTAGGTATCTATACTATCCCATTTATGTAGGGAGTGTGCGCTATACATTTTTTGCAACACCTTCAGGCCAATTTCCTGATTGAAATTGTTTTTGACTTCTGAAGTTCTAATATCAGTTGTTCGGCAGGAAAAAATAGCTACTAAGAAAAAAAATAGAAGACTTATGTAGAATGCAATTTTTTTAGTCATCATATGCTTTTTTCAAAAATCATATGTTTTCTGAAAAAAAAAATTGACTCAAATCAAGAAATTTGTTTTCTAATTCTGCTAAGCGTTTCGGGCTTCATTTTCAAATAGGAGGCAATATGTTTTATGGGAATAGAATTGACTAGGTTTCCACTTCGCTTTAAAAATACCTCATATCGTTGTTTAGGTGATAAAGTCAACAATTCTATCTGCCTATTAATATGCCCCGCTAAAGTTTTCTCAACAATGCTTCTGTACCAATTAGAAATATCCTTATTGGAATCAATAAGATGAAACAAGATAGGTTTCGATATTTGATTTACTTCACAATCAGTTAATGCCTGTATGCTTAGTTTAGAAGGCTCATTTGAAACAAAAGCACTAAATGATGTAATTATGCTGTTTTGATATCCAAATCCAATATTAACCTCGGGTGTAACCTCCGTTTCTTCGACATAAAGTCTTACTATTCCTTTTTCAATAAAGTAAAGCCTATGTTCTTTGTTGCCTGACTTAGTGATAAAATCTTTTCGGTTAATTTTTTTTTGACCATTCCATTCTTGCACTAGGATATGAATGGATGATTTATTTAGAATATTTTGCTTTTCTAAAAAGGTCAATAGCATTTCTTATTTTTCTTTTTATTGGCGGCAACCTATCGCAAATGAAGCGGGGCGTTAGCCCGCTATGATTTTATATGCCTTGTTGTACCTCGTGTTTATGATTTTCACAACTTCCTCAAATCTTATACGATAAAATAAACATTCAAGTGTTGTTCCAATTAATCCTTTTTTTTCAGTTATAGTCTCAAGGATCTCCATTGTACTTTGGTTGGCTTTATATCCATTCTCTATCAATCTCAATAATCCTTCATACCCAAATAACTGCAGTTCAAGATTTGGTGATTTTAACCAAGTTAAACTAAGTTCAGGATTATTATTTTCTATTGATTTTTCAAGGCTATCCCTTTCGGGATTGATTGTCCCTAATTGTTCACATGGATATCCATATACCACAGTATCAGAAAACAGGTGTGTTGAATCTATTTCAAAATTATATGTTCTTCTGTATTCCGATTTAATTCTATTCATTCCATGAGCATCGTAATAGTTTAAATAGATGTGTTTGTTGCAAGAATTTCTTAAATCCCAAACTCGATAATAAACTAGTTTGTCATTACTGTTTATTAATTCCAGTTTGAAAATCTCCAATTTGGATGTATGCTCATCAATTGGGATCTCTTTCTTAACTTCTAATACAATTTCAGTAATTCCCTTAATTAATTCTCGTTCATGCAAATGAGTAACCTTAATGGAGTCATTGTTTGTCTTTAAAGAATCAAGCTTTTCAAATAAAAATATGAAATCCTTATTTCCAATCCAGTTTTCAATGGATTGGTTAATTTGAGCTTGAACGCCTAATGACAGTAAACAGATAATATTTGCAAAAAGTATTTTCTTCATCATGAGGTACAAGGTTTTGACTATGAGCAGTGTCCTGGAGGTTATGCACTATACACATTGTTAGCATTTCGTTTTTAGTTTCCAAGGTCAACATCTTCATACTTTATCGAATTAGTGCATAATTCTTTATCATTAAGATATCCCCAAAAGGTTTCATTTCTCTTTTTGTCAGTTATGTAGTCCAAATAGTTGACACAATCCGATGGATTAAATTCAAACCAAACTTTACCCTTTGTATAGAGCTTTAGGTCACATGCTCCATAAGGAAAGTAGATGGAAGTATCTAACCAATATTTAAAGCAGTCATTATCTATTTGGTCAATATTCCATTCTCTTTTAAAAGTCTGATTTTCTCCACTTTGGAGTTTCACGAAACTACCTTTATCATAAGGTGAAATCTCTATTTTGCCAGCAACAACATTTTCAAAAGTAATGGTCGAAAATCCTTTGATTGTAAATCGCCCAGATTTGGCGTCAAGAACTTTAATTAGGTTTGGATAGTCACTAAGATTCAAATACTTATTCCAGTCAAACTCTCTATCTATATCAGCACCCCAAATTTTGAATGAAACCGTTTCGGGTAGTTCGTTTGTTGGTTCGAAGAATATTGTTTTGCCATCATAAAAATCAACGATATCGCTACCTACAAAATCTACTCCTGATATGTCTAATTTTAGTTTCATATAATGAATGCTAACGGTTGGTACATGCGGTGTGGCGGCGTTTAGCCGACATGATCGTTATGTACATTGTTGTGGTGTCGTTATTTTTTAACACCATTCTATTTGTTTTTTTTCAAATTCAATGATAGGAATTTCAGTACATCCACCAATTTCATCAGCATTCACGTCATTTTCGTTGTCCGTTAAAATCCATTTTCCGCTTTTGTGCTTTAATATCAATCCGCTAAAAATTTCGTTTCCACCTGTCAGATTTGTGTTTTCGGTCTGTTCGACAATTATTTTATTTCCGTCAATCTCAATTTTGCATTCTGCGTTTTTAATTCGTCCACAAAATTCGGCAAAGTATAATTCGTATATGAAATTGCCTTGTGGAATTCCATCTTGTAAGCTGTTTTGTGGAGTTCCGGCAGAGTAAGAGTTACCAAACGTATCTAGACTGTCTTTTGGTAAATCGTAATTTACTAAACTCGCATCATCAGGCGTTATTAAAATAGAAAAACGTTCATTTTCAAATTGTCCAATTGCGCTTAATCCTCGTTGAGATATATTTCTAACAGTTAGGCCTTTCGGGATTCGAAAAACAGATTTACCAGATTGAAAATATCCAATTTCAATATCCTTTTCTAAACGACCAAGCTCGTTAGAAGGACTATTTATCCAATTCCATGAGATTGCGAGAATGAAAAAAACATTCAATAATATCGATAATCTAAAAATCCATTTTTTCATTTGCAATGATTCGTTTTAATGCACCACAACGGTCTTGCTATGAAGCGTTGTCGTCCCGAAGGGCGGCAATGATTTCATAGCTCTTGTTGGCGGTAGTTTTTCTGTTTTTTAATTCCAATTTTAAATAGTTCTGTTCGGGCTTCCTTTGAATCCAAATTTTTCAATCCATGAATTGCCCAATTCCTTAGTGATTCACTGTCATTGGATAGATTTTCCTTCAATATCTCAAAGGATTCGAGGGACTTGGATTCACCAATTAATTCCAGTAACCAGCATTTAAGTCCGTGATCCTTTTCTGCTTTAAATTCTCGAATCAGTTCATTTAAATAATCACTCGCATATGGAAGTAAGAAGTGAAATCCGTCTTCCTGAAGTTGAGAATCTGTTTTCCTCATCAACTCCATGCATTTCTCGAATCCCAGAAACTTTTCTTTTTTCATGTTCAATTACTGCCAACGGTCTTGCTAGAGTCTATTCATTTAAGTGTGTCAAGTGAAAAATAATTACCTTCACTTTAAGACACAAAAAAATGTCCAAACAAGAAAAGTTCGATTTTGAAGCCTT
>JALEGO010000276.1 GCA_022763165.1 Flavobacteriales bacterium | reverse complement strand
GACTCTAATGATTCTTTGAGATCCCCAGCAAAAAATTGTGTTGTCGCGAGTAGGTAATAATACTCTAAAGATTCGTGCTTGCCCACAAGCGTTTTATAGACTTTAGCCGCATTTTCGTATTGCATTTGCTCCTCAAAAAGTGAAGCTTTAAAGAGGTAATACCACTTATTGTCCTCATCATACTTTAAACTGGAGTTGATGTGACTCATCGCCTCTTTTAAGTTTCGGTCTTTTTTGTACAATGCGGCCAATTCATAATGTGCGGCATCACTTTTTGGGTCAATATCAAGACATCTTTCATAAAGCGCTCTTGCCTTATCAAAATTCTTTAACATTTTCTCCTTCGAGGCGTTGATAAAAAGCCTCTTGAATTCCATCTCTTTTCTTTCAGATAGTTTACTACCTTCCTTTTTGGAATTATCCGCAACATAAGTTGACTTATTGCATGAGATACAAAGCCATATAAAAAAAATAAACCAATATGTATACTTGAGACTCGTCTTCATTTAGTCTTCTAATACGTTTATCGTATTGTAATCTCCAACACTCAATTCATTCAATTTGTTCTCTCCTTTTATTGAGACATGATTTCCAATCATTGAGTTTCTTAAATTTACGTTATTTAGCTCAGAATTCGTTTGAATAATGGAATTTTCGACTTGACAATTGTTAAGTTGAGAATTACTTCCAATCGAAACATGAGGCCCAATAGTGCAATCAGACAAAGAAACATTTTCGCCTATATAGCAAGGTTCAATAATTGTGGAGTTTTTTGCGGTAAGGTTATTAGATATTAAGTTCTCATCAGATGTCAGTTCTAGAATTCTTTGATTGGAATATACCGTTGCATCTTTATTTCCACAATCTAACCATTCCGTTACTTGACCACATTCAAATTTTGTTCCTTTCGCTATGAGATTTATCAAAGCGTCCGTTAACTGATATTCTCCACCTTTGATAACCTTATTATCCATCAAATATTGGATTTCATCTCGCAGATTCTCAGCTTTCTGAAAATAATAAATTCCAATAATCGCTAAGTCAGATACGAATTCTTCAGGCTTTTCTACAAAACCCTGAATCTTACTATTATCGTCTAGCTTTACAACACCAAAGGCACTTGGATCTTCAACTTTTTTAACCCAGATGACAGATTCTTGATCATCTGATATTTTGAACTCTGCTTTGAACAAAGTATCAGCAAAACCTATGATTGTTTTGCCATCTAACATGTCTTTTGCACAATGAATTGCATGTGCCGTACCAAGTGCTTCTTTTTGATAGAATATTCTTCCAGTCGCACCAAGATCTTCTGCTAAATTCAATAGATTTCGTTCTACTTCTTCGCCAAAATCACCTATGATAAAGCCTATTTCTGTAACCTTCTCACCGCACACTCGAGAGATTTCCTCTACTAGTCTTTGTACAATTGGCTTTCCTGCAATAGGAAGCAGAGGTTTGGGTATAGTAAGTGTGTGTGGCCGCATTCGTTTTCCGATTCCGGCCATTGGAATCACTATTTTCATGGTTATTCTTTAAGGACCTTTACTTCAATTCTTCTGTTTCTTGCTCTTCCTTCTTCGGTTGTATTTGTATCAATTGGCACGAGCGGGCCATGTCCTGAAGTCTTTATTCTATGTTCTTGAATTCCTCCATCAACCAAATACTGTTTAATTGCATTTGCACGTTCTAATGACAATTTCATGTTGTGTTCGATACTTCCGATACTATCAGTATGACCAAGAATCTCAATTTGCATGTGAGGTTTATCGGACATTAACTCCAAAAGATCGCGCAGCTCTCTATCTGAGGACTCTTTCAAGTGCGCACTGTTGGGATCAAAGGCGACTTCGTACAAAACAACATGCTTTGGTTCGTACTTGAGCTTAACTGACAAATCATAAGCTCCTTTGTCTTGAGGTATTTTGAACTGACGGTCCCAGGAATGGTGATCACCTCGATAATCTACAATAAAAGAATAGGTTAAATTTCCGGGACGTGGCATAAGAAATTCGGCTACACCTTTATTGTTCGTTTTAGATTTGATTTTCGTATTGGTTGGTGAAAGGGTCACCTCCAAATCTGCAAAAAGAATAGGGTGATCCTGCAAATCCATTACTTTGACCGAAACCAATGCAGAATCATTGCTTGCTTTAAGTTTTCTTTGCGCCTGAAGCGCGTTGTGCACCATTAAAAGTGCTATTAATATGATATAGAACCTTTTCAACAATTAACAATATATAAAATAAACAGGCAATCTAAGTAATTTAATTGATCCCTGTGTGTCCAAAGCCACCTTGACCCCTTTCCGAATCGGACAACTCAACACTTTCTAACCATTCTATTTTTTCATACTTACTGATAACCATTTGTGCAATCCTATCACCATTGTTAATTTCAATATCTTGATTGGACATGTTCATAGCAATGATACCTACATCACCTCGGTAATCAGCATCAATGGTACCTGGAGCATTCAAAACGATTAAACCTTTCTTCAAAGATAAACCACTTCGTGATCTTATTTGAGCCTCATACCCATTTGGCAGCTCAATTTTCATGCCAGTAGGAATCAAAGCTCTTTCTAGAGGTTTTAAAACAACAGTTTCTTCTAAGTAAGCCATAAGATCCATTCCTGCCGAACTACTCGTTTCATAGGCTGGCAATTTGTTGCCAGATTCATTGATGATTCTAATCTTCGCCATACATCAAAAGTATAAAATAGATATTAGGTAGACTTCATTTTTCTTATTTCGAACAGATATACCACTATAACAAAGCAAAGTATAAGTCCTGTTCTATAAATAATCTGAAAAATAGTTTCAGAAAAGTGGATCAATTCCGAAAACCAATACAACAAAAGTGTCAGCAAACTGTACGCGAATATCTTCTTAAGATTATACGGAATCTTGTAGAATTTGTTCCCCAATAAGTATGACGCAACAGTCATACACATATAGCAAATTAAGGTAGCAATAGCAGAACCATAATAATTGTACCTAGGAATTAATATATAATTCAAAACTATGGTTATCAGGGCTCCGCCCACTGAGAGTAGTGCTCCATATTCAGTCCTATTTGTTAATTTGAACCAAACGGAAAGATTGTAATAAGTACCCAAAAAAACATACGCCATAAGTAAAATAGGAACAACCCCAAGACCAACCCAAAATGCTTCATCTACAAAGTATTTAATAAGATCTATGTAAAAGTTTACTCCAAGAAAAATGAGTAAGCAAATTAAAACAAACCACAATAAGATATTTGCATATATCCCTTTTGCCTCTTTGGTCCCAGCTTGTTTGAAAAAGAAAGGTTCCGCTGCATATCTAAATGCCTGGATAAATAGACTCATTATTATAGATATCTTATAGCAAGCACTGTAAATTCCAATAAGGCTCATTGTAGTCTTTTCCCCAAGATCATCGAACAGCATGCGTTTCAACATAATTCTATCTATGGTCTCATTCACAATACCAGCCAACCCGGCCAACAACAGCGGAGCCCCATAGCGGACCATTTTTTTCCAAACGCTTTTAGAAAAATTAAGATTAATCTTAAATATGAAAGGTGTAAGTAATAAGAACTTAACTATACTGGCTATTAGGTTTGAAATAAACACATAGCTAACACCCAATTCAGGATTGTAAAATGTATCAATCAACCAATTGGTCTCTCCGGCATTATATTTTGGCAGACAATAGGCAAGGAAAAATAAGTTCAGCCCAATATTGATCAAAATATTGGCCAAATTTACCAGAGCGAAAATCAGTGGTTTGTTGTCTTTTCTAAGCTTTGCTAGGGGTATTGCAGATAAAGCATCTAGTCCAACAATGATGGCGAACCAAATTACGAACTCTTTATTGTCTGGGTACAACAGCCAATCAGCAATGGGCTGAGCAAAAATGGTAGCAAAAAGGATAAATAGTGTTGTAGAGCTGAAAAGAGAAATGATTGTAGTACTGAAAACATTCTTTTTATCAAACCCCTCTTGAGTTGATAATCTAAAATATGCTGTTTCCATACCGTACATCAGCACAATAACCAAAAAAGCAACATAGGAATACAGTTCTGAAATTATTCCATACTGATCCGTTGTATAAACTGCGGTATGCAATGGAACCAACAGGTAGTTCAGGAACCTTCCAAGGATACTGCTGAGCCCATATACTGCCGTTTGACCAGCAAGCTTTTTTATTGGATTTGAACTGATAAGAGTAAATTATGAAACGGGAAAATTAGGTTTTCTCTTTTCCAAAAAAGCCGAAGTACCTTCGATAAAGTCCACTGTACCGCAACATTCACTAAATGCCTTTATTTCGAACTTTAATCCATCTTCATCCGGGTTGAAGTATGCATTAATGCAATCGATTGTTTTGCCAATAGCAATGGGCGATTTGGCATATATTTTTTTCAAAATTTCAATGGAATTGCTAATCAATTCATTATCAAACACATGTGTAACCAAACCCCAGTTTAATGCTTGTTCAGCTTTAATCATATCGCCAGTCAAAAGATATTCAGTAGCTCTCCCTTTTCCAATCAATTGAATTAGCCTTTGCGTACCTCCATAGCCAGGAATCAATCCTAAGTTGACCTCAGGTTGACCGAATTTTGCATTTGGAGCAGCTGTTCTTAGATGACATGACATTGCAAGTTCACAGCCTCCGCCTAAAGCAAAGCCATTTATTGCTGCTAATATAGGCTTTGGAGAAGATTCAATTAGGTTAAAAATATCATGACCATTTTTTGAAAGTTCATAACCTTGTTGCTCTTTGAATTCTGAGAATTCTGAAATGTCTGCTCCAGCTACGAATGCCTTTTCACCAGAACCAGTGATAATTGCACCTCTCAAGGTTTTATCTGCTTTAAATTTTGAAATTGCATCCTTAATCTCCGCTAGCGTCTCAGTGTTTAGAGCATTTAGTTTATCAGGTCTATTAATGGTTACAATTACAGTTTCATCTTGTACGGCCCAAAGCAGATTTTTATAACTCATTTTGAAAATTTTAGCATCAAAAATAACAGTATCTACAAAAAGCAATACATAAAACTTGAGCTTATTTATCGTTATTCAAAATGTGTCTTTAATTTTGAGTCATGAGAAAAAAGATAATGCTACTAGGATCTGGTGAGCTAGGCAAGGAATTCACAATTGCTGCACAAAGGTTGGGCCAATATGTTATTGCTGTTGATAGCTATGAAAACGCTCCGGCCATGCAAGTTGCACACCAATCCGAAGTTATCGATATGTTGGACGGAGAAGCTCTAGATAGAATAGTCTTGCATCACAAACCTGATCTTATCGTTCCAGAAATAGAAGCCATTCGAACCGAAAAATTCTATGAATATGAAGAAAAAGGATTCACTGTTGTTCCTAGCGCAAAAGCGGCAAATTACACCATGAACCGAAAAGCCATAAGGGATCTGGCAGCAAAAGATTTAGGTATAAAAACAGCCAATTTTTCCTATGCTAAAAGTCTTGAGGAACTCATGGCAGCAGCAACTCCGATTGGCTTTCCATGTGTCATTAAACCGCTAATGAGTTCTTCTGGAAAAGGTCAATCAATTGCTAGATCCCAAGACGATCTCAAGGCCTCGTGGGAAACTGCCCAAGAAAAAAGCAGGGGTGACCTCAATGAGGTAATTATTGAAGAATTTATTGATTTTGATTACGAAATCACGCTTCTTACCCTAACCCAATTTAATAATGAAACTCTTTTCTGTCCGCCTATTGGTCACAGACAGGAAAATGGAGATTATGTGGAGAGTTGGCAACCTATGCCTATGAATCCAGATCATTTGAGAACCGCTCAAGAAATGGCAAAGAAGGTCACCCAAGCCCTTTCTGGTAATGGTATTTGGGGAGTAGAGTTTTTTATCTCTGAAAAAAAT
>JALEGO010000032.1 GCA_022763165.1 Flavobacteriales bacterium | reverse complement strand
GAAACTGAAAAAAGCCATCATAATACCTGAATGCAAGCTTTTTAGCCGAGGTATACCATTTATCCAAAATTTCTGAACCTAGCATGTTGCAAATTAAGGGTCTAAAAAGAAATTAAACAAGCAAACTCAGCCCGAAAGGACATATTTTAAATTAAAGCGGGTCCGTCCCATTCGAATTGACTTACTTGTCAAAAGGAAACATAAAACGTAACAATGAACAAAATAATAATCGGTCTATTTTTTTGCAGTATCTGTATTCTGTCTCAAGGGCAAAGGTATATTTACATTGGAAGTCAAACAGGAGCTTCCACGAGTCAAAACAACCAATTTTTGCCAACAGATTTTGGCAATGCCAAAAATCAGTATCATTTTTTGAATGCGGATTTGGTAAGCGCTGGATTAGTTCCCGGAGATGAAATTCTTGGTATTGAATGGTATGTGGTAACTGATGGTACTCCCTCAACTACAACTTTTGACTTGTACTTGGATGATGATTATGCAGGAGCCACCATGCCTTCTTCGATCAATTTTGCTACTATTAACTTGAACCAAGTTGGATCTTCATTACAAGATACGGGGTCCTACTCGGGTTGGCATGGAGTAGAATTTACTTCTTCATTTATTTGGGATGGAACAGACAATATGATCCTTCAATTGTGCAGGTCTGGAGGAAATCAATCGGGTGATGATCATATTGCCATCTACAATGCAGCTTATGATGTTATGATATCAGGATATGTTAATAATTGCAGTGCTACGAGCGGCCTTTATACTATGCAAGACAGGCCTTATTTACGATTTAAAGTGGCAGGATCATGCATCAATGATCATGTCCATCAAAATGAGTTAACGCTTACTGCTGAAGAATCAGGAGCCAGTTATCAATGGGTCGCCTGTCCTTCATATACTCCCCTAGCAGGAGATACTTTACAGAGTTTTACAACAAGTGTCAGCGGAGAATATGCCGTAATTATAACAAAAAATGGCTGTGTGGATACGAGCGCTTGTTATTATGCTGGATCCCATGTTGGCTTGGATCTAATGGGTTCAGGAAACAACATTACAACCAATTATGCCTTCAACGTAGTGAATGGTTTTACCATCGAATACGATTTTTACATGCATTCTTTGCAGAACTTTAATGCGGGGGTAACAGCCACCTCAAATAACGTAGCGAATCCATTGGATCTTTATGTTACCAATACCGGTAATCTTTCTTTTTTCGCAGGATCTCCTTCCTCATTTCAATCTACAAACGTTTCTGGGTTTAATGCAGGAACTTGGTATCATATTGCCATTTCCCATGAAGCATCAAATGATAAGACCATCCTTTATGTAGATGGGATAAAAAGGGACAGTATCACTATTTCCCTTTCAACCAACAATAGTTTTAGTATCGGAGATCGTGCTGATGGCGCCACAAATGCTGAAGCCAAATTTGACAATGTACGTATCTGGTCTGTGACCAGAACGCAAGAGCAAATTAATGAATATAAAAGCGGCTGCCTAACTGGCAACGAAGCAGGATTGGACATTTTATATACAATGCAAGTTAGCGATACCTTGATTAGAGATTTGGCTCTAGGCAATGGTGCTCAAGATGGAATGATAACAGGCTCTGTTCAATGGAGTTCAGGCGTTTCTGGTCAAAAGACAAGTACTATTTCTCCTACTTCTTGTGGAGCATATACATCTCCCAGTGGCAAAGTTTTTACAACATCTAATACTTATTTAGATACGGTATCATCAGCGAATGGATGTGATAGTATTATAAACATAAACCTTACTGTTAGCAATGTCTTTGCCAACTTGGTTAGCACGAGCAATGTGAATTGTAACGGAGATAATGATGGTTCTGCCACTGTGCTGGGCTCGGGAGGTGTTGCGCCTTACACTTATCTATGGCCAGCAAGTGCTGGAGGAGGAACTAACTCTAGTGTTAACTTTTTAGCAGCAGGTGACTATATAGTTACAGTCACTGATGCTAATAATTGTTCAGCGACAGATACTGTTACTATTACAGAACCCTCTGCAATAGTACCAATTGTTTCAGTTACTTCTAATTACAACGGGAATGATATTAGTTGCCCAGGTGCTTCTGATGGGGAGTTGTCAGTTTCTGCTACTGGAGGTATTCCTGGATATACATACATATGGCAACCTGGGAATACAACCACCATTGTTTCGGGGTTATCCGCAGGTCCATGGAGGGTAACTGTTACAGATGCTTTTGGGTGCACCGCGGAAGGTTCAGATACGCTTTTTGATCCTTCTGTTATCACTGTATTTGAAAACGTTTCAATCTGTCAAGGAGATAGTATTTTCATAGGAAATAATTATCAAAGTACATCAGGTTCTTACATCGATTCTCTTACAACTGCTACTTATGGCTGCGACAGCATTGTTACTGTAAATTTAAGTATAGACACTTTAAATTTAAATACCGCTGTTTCAGGAACAACCATTACCGCTGTTCAAACCGGAGGAACTTATCAATGGATTAATTGTGATAATGGAAATATTACCAGTGTGGGCGATACCAATATTTCTTTTACACCTTCTGTAAGTGGTAACTATGCTGTGTTGTTAACAAATGGATCTTGTTTAATTGATACTTCAGCATGTGTGAACTTTATCATAGTTGGAATTTTAGAAAATAATTTTGACTCAGAAATTACGCTTTACCCAAATCCCACAGAGCGTGATATCCGGGTTGACTTAGGGAATACAAGGAAAGTGGTTACTATCACAATCACAGATGTAAACGGGAGAATTATTCAATCAGTAACACATCTTGAAAGCAAATCAATCAACCTAAGTATATCCGAACCTTCTGGCGTTTACTTGATGACCCTTGAATCTGAAGGTCAAAATGCGGTGATTCGAGTCGTTAAAAAGTGATTGCCTTCAAAGTATATTTTAAATACGGCTTGGGTACGTGAAAATAAAGCAACCAACTAGATTTGGAATAAACTGGAGATGGTTATAAGTGCAACAAGAATCAATTAACTCGAACGGCCATAATGAACTGAATTTAGATCTTAGAAAAGGAGAGTACATATTAAAGCTTCAATCAAATCAGATTTCAGAGAATAGAAGGTTAATCATAGAGAAGAAAAGGCGGCTCTATGAAGTCGTCTATAATTACTATAATACCTTGTGGGAAACGATTTGAATTGTAGGACGTTGTAAATCTCAACAGTCGTATAATTTTATACGAAGAGCTTATTACTGTTCAATTAGACAAAATAATCAATTTCCTACTATAAAAAAGACTCCCAATAGGCCGTTGGGAGTCTTTATAAAAAGTTTGAGTGATATATCTATGTGTTATGTTTTCAGTGAAAGAGTTAGATATATACCCTAAAACTAAGCCAAAGGCTTAAGTCTCGCAAAAGTTCGAACACTGCTTGTTACAGCGCTCAAAGCGTACACAATTGTAAATTTAAGGATACTTTGAGTGTAAAGAATCAGATAAAATACTTAGAGGCCCCAGCTATATACTGTTTTTTACTTAAAATTTGACTAGTTCTTAAACACGGTGTAGGCTACAACATCTTTGTCAGTGATTTCTTTATCACAAAGAATCACGAGTCTTTCCACAACATTCCTGAGTTCCCTGATGTTACCGGTCCAGTCAATATTTTGAAGTGCCTTTAAGGCATCATCCGTGATCGATTTTATTGGGCTGCCATAATCGCTGCAAATCATTGCTAAGAAGTGGTTTACTAATAAAGGGATATCTTCTCTTCTATCGTTCAAAGATGGAACGTGGATTGGGATGACACTTAGCCTATGGTATAAATCCTCCCTAAAGTTGCCTTTTTCGATTTCTTCTTTCAGGTTTTTGTTGGTCGCTGCGACTATTCGAACATTTACTTTTATATCCTTGTCTCCGCCAACTCTGGTAATTTTATTTTCTTGTAGTGCTCTTAGAACTTTTGCTTGAGCCGAAGGACTCATATCACCTATTTCGTCTAAAAACAAGGTGCCATTGTTTGCTTGTTCAAACTTACCTTGTCTTTGTTTGATGGCTGAAGTAAATGCACCTTTTTCATGTCCAAAAAGCTCGCTTTCTATAAGCTCAGCAGGGATAGCGGCACAGTTGACCTCGACAAATGAGTTTTTAGCGCGCTCACTTTTTTCGTGTAGTTGCCTAGCTACTAGTTCTTTACCTGATCCGTTGCCTCCGGTTACTAAAACTCGAGCTTCTGTATTCGCAACTCGATCAATAATGTCCTTGATTTTAGTGATAGCTTCTGATTCGCCTATGATTTCAGTAACTTTTCCCTTTGAGACTTTTCTCTTCAACACTTTAGTCTCTTCGACCAATGTAGATCTGTCGAGGGCATTCCTAATAGTGACCAACACTCGATTCAAATCCAATGGTTTTGATATGTAATCGTAGGCACCTTTTTTAAGTGCGTCAACAGCAGTTTCAATGGTTCCATGTCCCGATATCATGATTATGGGGGTGTCATTACCCTGCTCCTGCAGTTTTCCCAGGAGTTCAATTCCATCAAGTTTGGGCATTTTAATATCACACAAAACAGCATCATACTTGTTCTTATTTAGCATGTCTAGTCCCATCAAACCATCTTCAGCAGCATCGATTTTGTATTTTTCAAACTCCAAAATCTCAGTTAATGTACTTCGGATACTTCGTTCATCGTCTATAATTAAAATTTTTGCCATAGTTGTATCGTTTAGTGCTGTGTGACAGCAAATTTGTCATTATCAATCATATTCAGCGCTCCTTCTTTCAATGCATGTGTACAGAGTTGCACAGTTTTGATTTCAGCAGCGTCTAATATTGCATTGAGCAAAATACTGGATAAAGGGATAAGCTCAGCGCGCATTTGAACCAATCCTTTCAGATTTAAGCGTTCTTTATAAGTTAATTGGAGCAATTGCTCAGTGAGTGTCTTTAAGTTTTCCTTGTCCAAGTCAATGTAAGGTTTATCTCCGATGTCAAGGCCATTGAAATGATGAAACAATAGTTCACCGAACGAATCAAACGATCCTGATGATCCAATCAGCACGTTCACCTTATACTTTTTCAGTAGTTCATACAATTCGTGTTGAACAGATATGACATGTTCAGTAACATCAGTAATTTCATTCTGAAGCATCGGATCAGAAGGGACAAATTTGTTCTTAAGCCTGGACACACCTAAAGGAAAGCTCTTTTTCCAAAAGATTTGCTCATCATTTCCTATGATATACTCTGTGCTACCTCCACCAATATCCATAATCAAGGAGGCTTCTTTCCTCAATATTCCCGAGCGCTTTACACCTTCATATATTAAATCGGCTTCCATATCTCCATCAATAATGTTAATTGCTAAACCTAATTCTTCTTGAATTTGATTTACAAAAATGATACCGTTATCTGCAGAACGCAGAGCGGAGGTGCCAAAAGCAATGCTTTTTTTAACATTATTTTGCAAAATCAATTGTTTGTAGTCTTTCAAGCAATTGTACGCCCGGTCTAGGGTATCTTGATTGATTCTGTTGTTCTCAAATCCAAGGCCTAATTTGACCGGGGACTTTTCCAAGATCTCAGGTATGACTCGTCCTGGAACCATTTCTGTGATTAAAAGGTTGAAAGTATTTGTGCCAAGGTCGATTACAGCAATTTTCATATTATTTGTATCTAAGCCATTTCCATATTTCTCTATAGTTGACTTTTTTGCCATACAAAAGAATACCTGTTCTGTAGATTTTAGCGGCTACCCAGGTGCAAATCATAAATCCTATGATTAATGATATCATAGAAAGGCCGACTTCCCAATATGGGATGCCCCCGTCACCAACTCCAATTGGAATACGAAGCATCATAATTATTGGTGAAGTAAAGGGAATGATGGAGCCCCAAAAAGCCAAAGGACCCTCCGGATTTTTAATAATTGTAAAGGCGATAATGTATGAGAAAATTAGTGGCAATGTGACTGGGATCATAAATTGTTGTGAATCAGTATCAGAATCAACTGCGGCTCCTATCGCTGCAAATAGAGATGCGTACATCATATAGCCACCAACAAAGTAAAAGATGAACATGCCAAACATTACAGGATAATTTATTCTGTTCAGGATATTATCCTGTAAATATGGGTTTATCTGTTGTGCATTCAGGATATCATCTTTGTTTTGGTTAAAAATTTCACCAGTCATTTGAACATCAGCCAATTTTGAAGGATCTAAAAAGTCTTGAAAGAATACAAGCTGGATCACCACAAAGATTATAGCAGTTAATAAGGACCAAATAACAAATTGAGTTAAAGCCACCAATGCTATTCCTATTATTTTCCCATACATCAATTGAATGGGCTTCACTGAAGAAATGATAACCTCTACAATTCTACCAACTTTTTCTTCTAGAACGCCACGCATAACAATTGTTCCATAAGAGAAAATAAAGAAGAAAATTAATACTGCGGCAACCATGCCCACACCTAGTTTGTCATCATCTACTTTGCTTTCTTTTCCTGGAGCTTCTATTTTGTAAGGGGAAATGTGAAAGTCTGCATTGATGCGGTCGTAGATTTCCTGTGGAATCTTGTTAATGGCTAGTTTTTGTGCTTCAACAATCTGCTCCAATTGCTTTTCTATTCTTCTTTGCATAATTGGACCAGGCATCTTTTTGACATAAAACTTTGCAATATTTGCTGTCAATATATTACTTGGTATATATAAAATTGAAGTGTAATCCGAATTGAATAATAGTACTTCTGCTTGTTGCAGGGAAATATCTACAACTTCAAACTTCAGATCCTCTGAACTAACAAGTTTTTCTGCAAACAAGCTCTGATTATCATCAACAACCAAAACCTTTTGTTTTTCAACTTCTTTATAACCAATCCAAACCGCTGCCGCCAGCATACCTGCCATAAGAATTGGTCCAAGAATTGTCATGATCAGGAATGATTTTTTTCTGATTCTTGATCGGTACTCTCGCTTTATTATGAGTAAGGTTTTGTTCATTCTTTAGGGGCCAAATTTTGATCTGGTTCGGATGATTTCGATACAGTTTGGATGAATATTTCGTTCAAGCTTGGTAAGACCTCTTGTAATGAAAAAATTTGCACTTTTTGAACTAGAGCTTTGAGAATATCGTTAATTAAAAATCCCTTGTTCAACTGTATCTTAACAATGGCCATATGTTCATCATCTTCATCCTTTACGGTTTCAATGATCTGAGCTCCTGTCCACAATGTATTTGCAAAGGTCACCATATTGCCCTGAAAGGAAATTTCATAAACATTGTTTTTGTATTGTTCTCTGATGTCTTTCACAGATCCGTTGAGGACTACTCGAGACTTATCAATAAGAGCAATTTCATCACAAATTTCTTCGACCGAAGCCATATTATGTGTTGAAAAAATAATGCTTACACCTTTTTTCTTTAGTTCGAGTATTTCAGATTTAATCAATTCTGTATTAATCGGATCAAAACCAGTAAAAGGTTCATCTAATATGAGCAATTCAGGTTCATGCAGAACGGTCAAAATGAATTGAACTTTTTGTTGCATGCCTTTTGAGAGTTCATCTATTCTTTTTCTTCTCCAGTTTTCAATCTCAAATTTTTCAAACCAATGGTGAATTTTTTCTTTGGCATCTGAACGCTTTAGACCTTTAAGTTGCGCCAAATAGAGCAGTTGTTCTTCAACTCTCATTTTCTTGTACATACCCCTCTCCTCAGGTAAATACCCGATTTTTGAGATGACATCACGATTAATAGGCTCTTTGCCAAAAAGTATTTTTCCGCTGTCTGCTGCAGTGATTTGGTTTACAATTCTTATCAGGGAGGTCTTTCCAGCGCCATTTGGTCCAAGTAGCCCAAAAATTGAGTTAGAAGGAATGTCAAAAGTGACACCTTTCAAGGCTACTTTATCAGCATAACTTTTTGATACATTGTTGAATGAGAGGATGTTTGCTGCCATTTTAAAATCAGACGTCTTACTAAAGACCAGAAAAATATAATAATTAAATGAATTGCAGCTAAACTTCGGTTTATTTGAAGAAAAACGGACTTAGTATATTTTTGTTGTGGATTTTGAAAGATATTTAAACCCATTAACAAAATTCGTTCATGAAAAACTTAATGCTCGCTTTAGTACTTTTAGTATTTGCTCAAATTTCATTTGCCCAATATCCGGTAGAATGGAAAAAATACAAGATAAAGTATGAAACCACTGAAAAACTTGATCGTTATCAAACCGAGTCTTCGACTGTGTATGGAATGGATAATATGAATCTTGCTGTGGATATTGCCGTAATGTCATTGGATCAAGAAACTAGAGAATTTGTCAATAGCCCAAAGGCAGGGGCATTTGAAATGGCTGAAACGATGGGAATGCAAAACATTCAGGATGGAGGTGAAATTCCTAAAATCAAAAGCGCATATTATGTTGTGGCCAAGGATCAAGATGTTGATGGCTCACTTTATCCCAACATTGCACTTGTCATTATTAGAAAAGAAATGGGTATCGCCTATGAGATTACGATCGACTGCTACAATAAGAAACTTGAAGATGGTTTGAAAATCGCTAAAAGCTTCGAATTGACACAATGAATCTGATAGAAAGAGACATCTCCAAGGATTTAGAGGCTTTTGAAGTATTGGGTTCTGTCTTGGAGGTTTGTTCATTTTCTTTTGACCAGTTGGATATGGTGGATCTAAGGCAGGCCGCCATCAGATCTATGGAAGTATTCCAACAGCGATATGTAGAAAGATGGGAGCGGTTAAACCCTGACCTTAATATTGATGAGTACTTCAATATTAAAATAGATCGGAGTAAATCACCTCAGTTCAAGGAAATATCTCTCCAAGACTTTATTGGTCATGGTTACTCTCTAAAAAAGAATGAGTTGGCGCTTTATAATTATGCTCCAGGAGTGGTTTCAGGTGCTTGTTCAGAGGGTTTGGTTTATGCATTGCTAAGTCCGCCCTACTCGCTGAGGTTGAACCTTGGGAAGCAAGTCTTTGGGAGTGCCGAGCATGCCTCAATCGAGAAAGATTTGATGTCGAGAATTCTTCTTGATTTTTTAAAGGTTCTTGGTCTTGAATTGAAAGTCGAAAGCTCAATAAAATTTTATGAATGGAGTGTGGATTGGAGTAATTATTTTGATGCTGGTAAAGAATGGTGGGGTGCATTTTATTGGTCTGTCCTAGATAAAAAAAACAAACAACTGACATTTATTGCAGCTTCAGCTACTGATTAATCATGAGGTGCTTAGGAATAATATTGATATTTTGGTGTACTTTGACAAAAGCACAAATTTTAGGTGATCCAAAAGAGGAACGCGTTTTGTTTCTAGCCCAAGGGACTTGGTATAATGAACAAAACTCAGAAGATTCGATTGTAATTCGAGGTGATACAATTTCTCAGCTTGGTGAGTTGTATTTTGTAAGCATCAATGAGGATCAGTGGATGGAGTCCGAAATATTAAATGAAACAGAGCGAACCCAATTCAAGCCTGAGGTTGGAGTTCGAAAATTAATTTCCATTTCTAGAGATTCATTGATTTTGCGGGATTTCTTTGGGGTAGAGTTAAAAAAATATGTGAGATTGAATCAATGAGTTGGAATGCAGATCAGGTATATACATTGGCAAACCAAGAATTATTGGGTGAATTGCTTCAAGAACCTGGATTTCAGAAGGAGCTATTCCTAGTCAATAATTTAGAAGGTATTAGATCTGACTGGACCAAGAATATGTTTTCCAATGAAAAAGATGCTCGTGTCCATGGCTTACCGGAAGATGGTCTATTGGTTATAAAACCTACAATTTATTTCACAGGTTATGATGATAGATCAAATCGAGAGTTTTGGGATATGTATGAAAACAAACCCTTTAACGCTCAAAAATGGGCTTTTTTAGCTGATACAAACAATGATGAAATCTTGGATTTTGAGGATGCACAGCTTAATCTATTGTCCTACCTAAAAGGACTTTCTAAGAAGCATAGTGTGCCATTTGTTTATTACAATTGTGTGATGTGGGGAGGTGACCTAGATAAAGAAGATGCGGTAGTAATAAAGAACGGAAAACTTGAAATATTTACTTATGACTACAAAGACAGAAAGTGCTATCAAATTATCGCTGAAGATAAGGTAGCATTGAAGACCACTGTGTTGCAAACTGCAATGATACACTTGGGATTAGAGTTGAAGAGTTGGTTCTTTGCATTACATGAAGCATCTTTTCATTGGGAAAGTTATTGGCTCTCAAAATAAATTCTCCCCACCTAAAAGCTCTCATCTTTCTAAAATTTAGTCAATTTAGTAACTTGTGATACCGGAGTTTAAATAAAGAATGAGCTGAAATGAAGAATGGGTATCGCATAAAGTTTTGTTTTGTCTTATTTCTTTTGGTAAATGCCTTCTCTACCCAAGCGCAGTTTAAGCCTTCGAAAATCTTGAACAAGATGTTCAATGATACGGCAGAGAGTAATAAGCCAAAGTGGATTGCATACCCGACTTTGTCCTACGCTCCAGAAACAAGCTGGGAAATTGGAGTCGCTGGAGTCTTGGTCTACTATGCCAGAAGAGATACTGCCAATCGTTTGAGCGAAGCCAGCGGGTTTTCATTCATTACCCTAGAGGGTCAATATGGAGCACACTTTGAACACGCCTTATATTCTCACGAAGACAAATGGTTCGGTTTGGGGAAAATCAAAATTCAAAGTTATCCGCTGCTCTACTATGGTATTGGGCCAAATATACAGGGAGAGGAGCTTGCTATTGCTAATGCCAATTTTTGGCTCATTCGAGAACGACTGTTGCGAAAGGTTAAAGGACATTGGTATTTGGGTTTGGAAGTGGATTATGAACGCTTGAATAATGTTCGTTTTGATTGGTTTGATGGTCAACAACCTTCAGGGTCAATTTTAGGGGAAAATGGATATAGCAATTTGGGTTTGGGGCTGGGACTTGTTTATGATACAAGGCATAACGTACTTAATGTGCGACATGGTTTCCTTTCTGAAATCGGATATCTTATCTATGATCCAATATGGGGTTCCACAAATCAATTGACAACTCTTTTTTTAGATAATAGGGTGTTTTTTGAATTGAAGAAAAGAAATGTACTTGCCTTACAAATGATAGGTCAGTTTTCTAATGGTGAAGTGCCATTTAACCAATTGAGCATGATTGGTGGAGAGATGATGATGAGAGGTTATTACTTGGGAAAATACAGAGATGAGAATATGTTTGGCGTCCAGGCTGAACATCGATGGTTACCCTTCAAAGGAAGTAAAAGAATTGGAGGTGCGGTTTTTGCTGGATTGGGTTCGGTTTCTCCTGATTTGAATTTCAACAAATTTCTGTGGACCGCGGGAGGGGGACTTCGTGTTTTGTTGTTTCCTAAAAGGGACGTTTTTACCCGTTTAGATGTTGGTTTGAATCCAGATGGATATGGATTCTATATCTTTATTGGAGAAGCGTTTTGAGTTTTAGAACCTATTCCAATTCATCACAGTGAAAATTAAATCTATCAAATAACTGTTTGATTGAAGCAGTGATATCAATTGTGCATTCAATTCGAAAAATTCTATCAATGTCCTCCAAATCAAAATTCCAAATTGAATCAGGAAT
>JALEGO010000275.1 GCA_022763165.1 Flavobacteriales bacterium | reverse complement strand
GCAATAACGCCTCATGGCCTAGGGCTTGTAAGAGTTGATAGTCTTTGGGGTGTCGTTGACAGCATGGGCTCGATGAAATTAAAACCAAGGTTTAATTCCTACTATGTTAGATCTCATTTTAACCAGCGTTTTTTCCTGAAAAGGGATACCACCTATTCAATGGTCAGCGCTAAAGGAAAAATTCTTCACAGAGGAGTTTACGATGACATGCCATATGAATTTGGCAATTTCATTTACATACGCAATAAGAATAAAGAGGGCATATTATCCAATTCAGGTAAGGTACTTATTCCTATTAAATATGATCAATTAGAGTACACTTGGCCAAATTGGTTTATCGCTGAACAAAACAATAAATTCGGAATTATTGATACTCTGGAAAGGGAAATCGTTCCAATTGAATTTGACCATATCTACTCTTTGAAACGAAACTTTGTCTGCCAAAAGAATCAAAAAATCTACTTTTTTAACGGCAGCGGTCCTCCGTTCGATATAAATGTTGATGGTGTATTTCCATATGGTAATCCTTATCATGATAATGAAATACTCGCCACAAAAAATGAGCAATATGGACTTTTG
Organism: Flavobacteriales bacterium; assembly: GCA_022763165.1. GTDB lineage: Bacteria > Bacteroidota > Bacteroidia > Flavobacteriales_G > JALEGO01 > JALEGO01. Next base: position 12,614 of record JALEGO010000275.1, on the reverse strand, counting down.
AAAAGCGGTCAATGGCTTATTGCTCCGAGCTTTGATACAATCATACGCTACTTGGATTACCACATAGTACATCAAAATGGTAAAGTCGGATATTTCAATGAAATGGGTTTGGAGATAATACCTCCAGAGTACGATAAGATTACAATGAGGGGTAAAAACTTTATTGTTGAGAAACAAAATCAATTTGGTGTATTGAATCAAGATGGCGCAAACATTATCTCCGTTGAATGCGACTCCGTTGTGCTGCTTGCTTGGAATAAATCCGGAGGCTATGCCTGCTGTTTTGCCGCGCTGAGGAACAATGTCTGGACTATTTACGACAATCGAGGATACCCAATATCATCAACCAAATATGATCTCATTGGGAGTTTACCCCAAAACACATTCTATCTTAAAAAAGATGGAAAATATCAGATGGGGATCTTTTACAATGGTCAACTTCAGCTATTTGATAAATCTTTTAGTTACCTCGACCAACTTGGATATTCCAATTTAGTCACCTTTAGAGATTCATCTGAAAAAATGGGCTTGATTTCCACTGACGGTACGTATTTGACTAAATACAATATCCGATTCGAGAGTATCTTTTCGGATATAAAAGATGTCTATTTATCTGGAGCCTATCTGGTAGAATTAGAAGGCAAGTATGGCATCATTAATTCTAGAGGTCGGTATACATTCGAACCCATCTACGATAGATATGAAAAGTCACCTTTTGAGCATTCAAGACAAACCTATATTTATCTATTTAAAAACAACAGAAAATACAAAGCTCAACTCAATGGGATGTTGACCCCTGAAGATTTGTGATGAGATTAGCCACTCATCTTAGTTTTCAAACCAACCAATCAATTGTTCATCTCGCTTATCGATTTATCATACTAAAGCGTGGAGGAGATCAGTAAGTTCAAAATATGAAACACACATTCCTACTCTATTTAAGTTTTGGGATTTTCGCTGCCCATGCACAATTTATCAACCCAATTGTTGGAGACACAAGTTGGATTGAACACAGCGGACACCTTCCTTCAGGAAAGGAAAATGAACAGCAAAGAATAGCAACTCATCTACAGTTTATTCTTGCTAAATTAAAATCAAAAAATATTCAAGACTCACAAAGAATAGAAAATTTAGACCATCTGGAGGCTTATATCGAACTGGCTAGGTTCCCAAAGAACACAAAATATGAATATAGCAGAAAGCCTTGTTTTATTGACGATGAAGGCACTATTTGTGCTGTAGGTTACCTTATCCAAGAAACTGCCGGAAGAGCTTTAGCCGAAAGCATAAATTCAAAGTATCAATATGACCTTTTGTCGAACATCAAAGATCCTGAGTTGATGCAATGGCAAAAAGAATCAGGTTTAAGTTTGGTAGAACTCGCTTCAATACAACCAACATATGAGTATGAAAACAATCCTACCATTGATCAAGATGCAGTTTTGGATGGGCTAATTGAACCAATAAATTACTGGATTGGAGATGAAAGCTGGTATCAAAAATTTGGACGAGCTCCTAATCATAACGATGGTGAAACTGATCGAATCTTAACTCATTTACAATATGTTCTAGAAGTTTTACAATCAAAAGATATTCAAGACTCACAAAGAATTGAAAACTTAAACCACCTGGAGGACTATATCAAACAGGCTAAATTCCCAAAAAACACCCAGTATCCGTATAGCAGAAGGCCTTGTTTTATTGATGATGAGGGTACCATTTGCGCTGTCGGTTATCTTATTCAAGAAACTGCGGGAAGAGGTTTGGCTGAAAGCATAAACTCAAAATATCAATATGAGTTTTTGACAAACATGAATGATTCTGCTTTACTTGAATGGCAGAAATGTTCTGGCCTTAGTTTGGTAGAATTGGCTATGATTCAGCCAGCATATAATTATAACATATACATCCCTCCTCCTACTCACTCTCATGAGGATATGGCCGCAATTATTAAACATCAAAGTCGGTCAGTCCAATACATCGGCTTAAGGAGAAATTTTGAGGTCTATTTAGGACTTGTAGATTACCAATTTATGAACCAATATAAAGAGCAGATTTTGAGCACTATAGGGTGTCAAATTGATTTCCCCCTTTTTAAAAAGTTTCATGTGGGGGGTAATTTTACTTTTTTTCAAAAAGATCAGCAAGGCAAACCTTCTACATCTGAAGAAGTTACAGCACTGAAGTTTAGTATGACCCCCACACTTTATTGGTATATCATGAATTCCAAACACTTTCAATTGGCACCATATACTGGGGTTGGATTACAAGTGCGCAATTACCATCTTGATCTATTTTGGATGGCAGATGAATCAACGATAGGTAACATTCAACAAGGTATTGATGCCAGGGCTGGTGTGCTTGTTAGATATTTCCCTATTCAAAAACTTGGAATATCAATGAATGTCGGAATTGGTGGGCCAATAGCAAGTTTAGGATTGGTTTTTAGAAATTGATGTTACGCTGATGTGTTATGGGTAGTAAGGGATAAAGGAAAGTTAATTTAAAGTGAACAACATGAAAAAGAGAACACTTATTTATTTGACTTTCGGAATTTTAACAGCTCATGCACAGCACACTATCAACCCTATTGTTGGTGATACAAGTTGGATCGAGCAAGAGGGTAAATTGCCAACAGGAAAAGAACCCCCAGATGAAAGAATCAAAGCACACCTTCAATATGCTTTGGAGAAAGTAGAAGCCAATCCAATTTCTGATTCCAGTTTGATAGAAAATCGCAGGAAGAACTTAGCACATCTGCAAGACTACATCAATCTTGGGAAGTTTCCTGAAAATACCAAATACAAATATGAACGAAGGCCCTGTTTTATTGATGATGCAGGAACCATTTGCGCAGTGGGTTATTTAGTTCAAGAAACTGCCGGACGCTCTTTAGCCGAAGAAATCAATACTAAGTTTCAATATGCCTTTCTTGAAGATATGAATGATCCTGATTTGATGGAATGGCAAAAATCTTCGGGGCTCAGCGTGAAAGAATTGGCCACCATTCAACCCACATATGGCTATTCCCGTGGGCGGACTCCTATTCCACCTCCTTCTCAAAATCATTTTGAAGTCTTTCAAGGCTTTTTTGATTATCAATATCTCAATAACAAGGAAATATTCGGGTCTTTGGGATGTCAATTTGATTTCCCACTTTGGAGAAGAAGGACCAAATTCAGTTTTGGTGGGCACTTTAGTGTTTTTCAAAATATCACTCAAGAAGAAGGTTCGTTAAAAGATGAACAAATCCAATATTTCAAATTCAATATGATTCCTTTAGGTATTTACCATTTTAAGAATACATATAAAATGCAGTTCGCTTCTTATGGTGGTGTAGGTATTGAAACTCGAAATTATGAGTTGAACAAATCTCTCATGGCAGATTTGGGTACAGTTGGAGATTTGAAAACAAAGTTTGCTGGAAGAGTTGGTTTCTTGTACCGCTACTACTTCATTAAGAATCTTGGTGTATCGGCCAATGTCGGTTGGGGCGGACCATTGTTCTCTGTTGGCATTGTATATCAGAACTAAAGCTTCAATCAGAGAATTTTAGTCTCAAAACCTCAGCATAACCTTCATCAGTAATCATAACCATTCCCTCATATGCTTTGGGGCGGTCTTCCAAAAAGTCGGCCGTCCCAAAGACTTTTACACGAATGTGATCTTCTAATTCTTGTATTTCTCCAAGATCCACATCCCAGATATTGTATTCTTGATGACTTGTGTAGTCACTAACGGCTTGCCTGACCAAGGCCTCAATTTCATCGTATTCTGTTGGTATCATCCTAAAAATTTTGGGGTACTATGTTGTTTCCTCGATAATCGACAAGTTGTTTAGGGCTTTCGTCAAAACACCAATCTAGCAAATCTCGAATGAATTGTGGTGTAATGATCTCGTCTTCCCATACCGGGATGCTCGTTCTACGCCATGGACCATGGAGGTATTCAAGACCCCCAAATTCAGGTCCCTTAATAATCAAAAATCTGTTCTCTTTGGTTTGCAAGGGCTGATAGGATACAATGAATTTTTTATCATCAGAAATTACATGCAACTGCGGGTTTGGATAACTGTACATCCAATCATCAGTAAGCTTAAAATACCAATAGAACTGTCTGCCGTTGTAGTTGAACTTTCTTCTTCCTTTGCTGCGAGCTCCCATTTACATCTTTTGAAGAATAAGGTGCTGAAAAGCATTTTTTCCATACACCTTAAAAATATAAGAACCAGGATTTAGCATGGATAAATCCAATTGAGATTTACCATTTAGCGGGCAGGTCAATATCTGCTTCCCTTGAATATCGAAAACTTCAACCAAAGTTGTATTTGCGTTTTTGATATTTACATAATCGCTAAATGGATTTGGATAGACTACAATCTCATCCACATGGACCTCCTCTACATTGGCCAAGTTTTTACAATACAATATGTCCGTTTCTATTGGGTGATCCAAACCGAATTGTTTGAGTTCGTTTTTAAAGTCATTCCAATCCCCTCTTCCATCTTGCGCATTGTGCGACCAGGGGATAACTCCAGCCCAGTTATTGTTGTAAGCATTTTGAATCAAAGTTTGTTGACTTGGTAGAGGAAAGTTGCTCGTGCCTGGATACTCTCCAATAATAGTTGGCTTGTCCAGCATCCAGTCTATTGGAGTAGTACTGAAAGGATCATGTCCTGTGAGTAGCATCCACTCCCAGAAATGTACTTGATAGAAGTCGAGATAAGCATTTGGATCCTGGTTTGTTGCGTTCATGAGTGCAGTATCACTCCAATAATGATCCAAAGCTGCGGAATCTGTTGAGTTGAATGCCAGTGTGCTTGCTCCTAAGGTAACCAGATGATCACTATTGTCATGTATCGCTGCTGTTAACATACCTACAAATCTTTTCATTTCAGCGGCTTCAACTTTTTGATCCACCGTACTGAAGTTAAATGGGTTGCCATTAATGCCCCATTCTGGTTCATTCATGATTTCATATGCCAAAAGGTTACATTGGTTTTGGTAATGTTGAACAATTGGGACCAAGGCATTATTGATGTAAGAGTTGGTAAATGCGGTATCTGTGATTAGCTCTTTGTGCAAACCGGCATATTGACCGGCAGATGCTGTAAAATTTTTCAGCATATCAAATGACCACAAACATAAAATGAGGTAAACATCATGGTCCAATGCTCTTTGAAATATATCGTCTAAATGGGTAAAGAATTGCGGGTCAAGTCCTAAAACTTTTCCTTGACCATCAAATTCAGGATTGGCGCGACCATCACAATGCACCCAAAGCCTTGCGGTATTGATGTTGTGCGCTTCACATTCAGTGAAGAGATTTTCAAAGTAAGTGCTGTCGTATTGCTCGCCCCATTGATGATGACTACCCATATCATTTCCAAACGCTCCCCAAGGAACATTCACACCATTGATATAGATGTCTTGTCCATTAAAATTGATTCGGTTTTGCGCATGGCAAAAGGAAATCCCTAGAAATAAAATAATCCATAAACGCCCCATGCTGCAAAATTAGGAAAATAGTGGCTTTCTACCATTCCCTCCAAAGATCTGCGATACCATCACCGTCAGCATAATCTTCAGGATTCAATCCAGAAGCTTTAGTAATGGCATCTATAAGATCACACAAGTCTTCTCTTTCTCCAGTTTCAATGAAACCCGGAATGCCATCATTTAAGTCATTAAGCGTATTGATTGCTATTTCAAAAAGTGCCACCTTACTTTCCTCAGTAGCATCCATTCCAATTTGATTAAGGCCTTGTATCAAATCATCAAATATCTTTTCAGCTGCAGCACAGTTTTCTTCAGAATATTGATGCATGTCATATTCAAAATAGGCCTCACGCCACTTTTTGAATGGATATAGTTTTTTGGTATTATCAAGAGCATCCTTCATCTACAATGTTCTAAGACAAAGAAAGCAAAATAGCCCGGGCTGAAGTGGAAAGCCCAGAGGTATTTTTAGTTTATTGAACTTGGTTTTGCAAAAGCGGAACTTGCGAGCTCTTTGCAAATTTTAGTTCAACCTAAAAATACCGAGGACTTGAAATGGAAGACCGGAATTGCTCTGGGATTCTGAAACAAGTTCAGAATGACGGTTGGGTGTTCAGGATAATGGTTGGGTGTTCAGAATGACATTGGGGTTGAGCATGACATTAGTTTTCTTTATGATTTAATTCTTAGTGATAAAGATGACTGGAAAACTTTGAGGTTATAACTTAAAGGCATCGTTAAAGACAGGAAGGCAATTCAAGTTGGTGATTTCATCGCTTCTTTGATCATGATTTCATGATTTTGGAAGAAGAGTTGGTAGACTTGAAAATGTTCGGTATCCTCAAATCTTGTTTCAACAAGATTACCATTTTCTATCATTAGAATCTTTGCGTTGGGATATGCCATAATGATTGGAGAATGTGTTGCAATAATGAACTGGGAGTTTTTCTGAACCAGTTGATGTATCGCAGTTACTGCAGTCAATTGCCTTAAGGGAGAAAGCGCTGCCTCTGGTTCATCAAAAATGTAAAGGCCATTGCCCTTTAACTTGTGGTTGAGTAAACTCAAAAAGGATTCTCCATGGGACTGTTCATGTAAGGATTTTCCACCATATGAGGACAAATAGTTGACCTCATCCATATATGTGGCAACATTAAAAAAGCTCTCTGCCCTCAGGAAATAATAGTCCTGTGGTTTTTTGAAGCTTTTAATAAACTTTAGGTGTTGGTGCAATTCAGATACTGCGGCACCTGTAGTTTCAATATTAAAGTTTTTATTCCCGCCTTCTTTGCTAAAACCCAAACCGACAGCAATGGCCTCGATGAGCGTGGATTTACCTGCCCCATTTTCACCCACAAAGAAAGTCACGTCTTTGTGAAAGTCAATCTCCTTTAAGTTATGAACCAAAGGAATATTAAACGGATGGCTATTGGAAAGACTTTCAGGACGATCGAATTCAACTGTTTTGATATAGGGTCGTTCTGAAATCAATGTGTTATTGTGTTTCTTTGTAAAAGGTTCTCACCTCTCCTCCCGATTTGCCAGTAGCGTTTGCTTCCATGTACCAAAATCCTGAATCTAAATTATAAGAAGACCAACTACTATCTGATTGAAAAATGTTTTTGATTTCAATTTTGTGTTTATCAACCCAGAGGACCATATTGGTTGAATCAAAAAGTACCTCTCCATTTTTACTAAAGCCTCTACAACCATTGCTTTGAGTTGCATTTGCATCTAAGAAGTATGATCCGTTTGAGGCCTCATTTACCTTGAGATTGTACCAACAGCAGGTGATACAACCAGGAGAAAACCAGTCTCCAACAAACAACTCAGGTGCTGGAACTCCTGATGGGTCTTCTTTTTCACAACTTGAAGTGATAATGATAAGCATCAAAATGATGAAGGCTTGAATTTGTTTCATGGTGCAAATTTAATGAAATGCTGATTACTTATTCGCTGGAGACCTTACCACGAATTCAATTGATGAAAGAGTGAGCTATCTACTTTAATGGTATGGAAGCCGTTGGTTACTCTAGCTTCGGGGAGGCTTATGCTTTCCTTCAAGGCTCTATAAAACTGAATGTCAGTCATACTTGGAGCTAAAACACCCAGTTTATCCAATGAGTCAGGGTTAAAATGATTGTGTAGATGAAATTGCACTTTCCAACCTTTTAATAGATCTTCTTGAATTTTGGAGAACATGGTCCGGCATCTAGGAGGCCAGCCTTTATCCCCAGCTCCAAAATAGATGCGTTGAAGGTTTAGTGAATCATTCTTAGCAATGACGGCCTGAAACTCTGTAGGATTATCAAAAAAGGAATATCTAGAAGCTTGATAGTTCAATACTTCGGCTTCAATGTGATTTATTTCATGAATAAGCCCATCTATCGCATGTAAGGCCTCTGTATTCTCAGCTTCCTTTTCTCCGAAAGCTAAGCGCACTCGGTCGCTCACTTTGATTCCAGCGATGGTTTGAGAATCAAGTAATTGTTGTAACCTTTCTTCTCCAAAAAAATCATTCAAACGATCTTGAAAATCTTCTAAACCATCTTTTTTTGTAAGGGCAAAGTCTTGATCTCCAAGAGTAATATCCCAATACTGTTCAATGTCATTTGAATCGGTAGCCAGTATTACTGGTTGGACAACTGGAGTTGTGCTTTCTGGCTTTGGATTAAGGCTTGTTTTCGTTTTAGTTTCAGTTGTACAAGCCACACACATTAGAAGAACAACATACCAAAATCTAATCATAATCTATTTTTAGTATAGGTCTCATTTGCCATTCAGATAAAAAGTGCGGTATCAATGGTGAAGTAAGGTTCCTGGCTGTTCCAATAATCTTGCTATTCGTTTGAGCAAATTTGCCCACTTTCCAACTGCGCTGAACGATTTGATTCGCTTTTTTAAACCTTATTTTTTGAAATTTTTCGAAAGCCGATGTTACATCTTGTTCCTCAGCAATTGCGTGCCCAAGAACATATGCACTTTCAATAGCTTGACAAGCACCTTGCCCCAAATTTGGTGTCATCCCGTGAGCTGCGTCCCCAACCAAGCAAACATTACCTTTGAACCAGTTTTTCAATGGTTTTAAGTCTTCAAGTTGATTAAAGATCATTTGGTTTGGGTTCGTCTCTGCCAACAAACTTTGAGCTACTTCTGGAAAAGCTGAAAACTTATCTAGCAGCCCAGTTTTGTCCCATCCTTCCTTTATTTTGTCAGTAGTCGCAAACCAATATACCTCTTCATCATTGTAATTAAAAAATCCTAATCTCCTTCCTGGTCCCCAAAAAGAATTAAGTCGGTTTTTGTATTCTTGTTTTAAGGAATATTTAAGTGTTCCCCTCCAACATGATTGATTGAAATCCCTTGTTTTGGTTTCAGGAAAAATTGAGGATCTCACTTTTGAATGAATACCGTCTGCTCCTACAACATATTCTGCCTGTATGCTTTCCCCATTTTCGAATTTTAATACAGCTAATTCTCCTTCAAATGCAATGGTTTGAAGTTTACGATCCAATCCAATTTCCTGATCCTGTAGTGCTTCAAGCAGCACTGAGTGAAGATCCGCTCGATGTATTCCAATACTCTGAACACCAAACAATTGATTAAAGTTATGATATTGCAAAGTAGAAATTGATTTATGTCTCAAGGATCGCACAGAAATTCCGTTTAGTGGATTACCCAATTTCTCGAGATTCTCATAGATGCCAAGTCTCTTAAAGATTTGAGTAGCATTATGTGCCAAATTGATTCCAGCTCCGACTTTTTTGAAATCTGATGTAGACTCATGAATCGCGAAGGGTATGTTCTTTTTCTTCAGAACCAAAGCCAAAGTCAACCCAGCAATCCCTGCTCCAATGATATGAATTGTGTTCTTCATGGGATCACCATTTACCAGTAAATTTTATAAAAATCACCATACTTGAAATAATAATTAACACGCCCAATATCATCCACAAACAATTCGGCATTGTGTGATGGGTTCATATAGACTCCAGGCTCAAAGCCTATTGCAAATCTTATGGATGTCTCGCTGTCTCTACAATACACTATATGCTTCCAGTTTTTGAAATCATTTTCTTTTTTGTTAAATGCTTCAATCCGCCCAGCATCTAGCAAGCCAGGCGGTCTTTGATAGATCTCTTCGATACTACATTGCGTGTATCGAACATCCAAAAGAGCTGGTTTAAAATTCGGATCATATGGAATCGTATCATGAGGTTCAGGTAAACTTCTAACCTCAGCCACCACCCTCTTTATATAACCAGGTTCTTCGATTGTATAATAAATATTTTGCCGCCAGTATTCGGTAGTATCAAACTTTATCATTGGTTCATAATTGTGCATAAGATATGTGCCCTGACCGGTCTCAGATATGTACAAGTCTTTTTGATCAAAAAGTTGCACCCATCGCCTCACAGAAGCGGTTTTGAGAATTGGGAAAATTTCTTGAGCTTCGGTCAAGTTGAATGGCTCATATTTAAACTCGTTTGAATACACAATTTTAGTCGTGTCGCACTTGGAACTTTGGAGACTTCTCAATAAGCGACCTTTTGAATCCCACAAGAATTCATCAGTATAGGAGCGACAATCTTTAGCGTCTAACTTCCCATTTGAATACTTTTCATACTCAGATTGAGTGCTTTTTAGGGTTCCATTCTCAAAGATGTACTTGGTCCATCCTTTACTTGTCTGTAACAATGGCTCATTGTTAAGATCACCAATATATATACTCGAGTATCTGGAATTTGGGACATAGTAATAACCAGAATCAAAACAATTGATTTCAGTAATATTTTCTCCTTCCCAGGAATAATCTAATCGAATTAATCTCGTTTGAATATAATCGTCATTGTCAAACTTTCTTTGATATTCGACAAGATATCCTCTTTGATCATAGCTCAGCTCTGTTTCAATCAAAACTTCTTCTTTTTCAAAAAGGCTATCCAGAATATCGGGGTCATTCATTAAATCTCTTCTGAAATAAACAGGAGTGCTTCCTAAGACTTTTAATTTCCGGCCTTTTGCGAGAGGATAGCACAAACCCTTCAATAATGTCGATTCAAAGATGCTTTTCTCAGCATTCCAAGTTCTTCTTGGAATTATGCCATAAATAAGATTGCAAAGTGTGTTTTCTGTGAGGTGATTTTTGATGGTATGAATGTCATCCCAATGTGAAGGATGCGTTTCATTTTGAGAGTTAGCGCTATAAGCACATATGATCGAAAGTAGTATCGTCCAATATATCGACCTAAAAATCATAGGTCAAAACCGATATCAGAACGAAAGTATTGCTTCTCAAATGAGATATTTTGAATGTTTGTATAGGACTTCTGAAGTGCCTCTTTCATTTCAGTGCCATAGGAAGTGACAGCTAATACCCGTCCGCCATTCGTAAGGATTTGATTATCAGATTTTTTTGTCCCTGCATGAAATACCACAGAGTCATTAACTTTTTCAAGACCTTCAATGATCTTCCCCTTTTCATATGCCTCGGGATAACCGCCCGAGACCATAATTACGGTTGTAGCCACTTCATCTTTGATTTTAATATCTTCATTGGCTAAATTCCCTTCTGCAGTTGCTATCAAAGTTTGCAGTAAGTCAGATGCAATGCGTGGTAATACAACTTCTGTTTCTGGGTCACCCATTCTGACATTGTATTCTATAACATAGGGATCTCCATTCACATTCATCAAGCCGATGAAGACAAAACCTTTATAGTCAATACGAGCTTCTTGTAATCCTCTGATAGTAGGTATTACGATTCTGTCTTCTACTTTATCCATGAATGCTTTATCCGCAAATGGCACTGGTGATATGGCTCCCATTCCACCAGTATTTAACCCTGTATCTCCTTCCCCGATTCTTTTGTAATCCTTGGCTTCAGGTAGTACTAGGTAGTCTTTCCCATCGGTAAGCACGAATACGGAAAGTTCTATACCTGAAAGGAACTCTTCGATAACAACTTGCGCACTAGCCTCACCGAATTTATTGTTGAGTATCATTGCGGAAAGCTGCTCTTTGGCCTCGTTTAAATCGTCTAAAATGAGTACACCTTTGCCTGCAGCCAAACCATCTGCTTTCAAAACGTAGGGTGCAGAAAGTGATTCTAAAAATACAGCAGCCTCACCAATATTTTTTTTGTCAAACCTTTGATAACGCGCGGTAGGAATCTTGTTTTGAATCATGAATTCTTTGGCAAATGCCTTACTTCCTTCAAGCTTTGCTCCTTGAGCGGATGGTCCTACAATGAGTATATTCCCATACTTCTCATGATTAGAGAAAAAATCTGTGATGCCTTCAACTAGTGGCGCTTCAGGGCCAACAACGATCAGCTCGATGTTTTTATCCAAACAAAAGCTTCCTATGGCCTCAAAGTCTAGAGGGTTTAAATCTACATTTTCTCCTAGTTCATGTGTTCCTGCATTCCCTGGGGCAATGTAAAGTTGATCTAAAAGGGAACTTTGTTTGATTTTCCAGGCGAAAGCATGTTCTCTTCCTCCGGAACCTAAGATTAAGACATTCATTGAAGCACTTTTCGCAAAGATACGATTATGTGCTTTGAAATGAGCCGAAGAAGATCAATAAGATTACTGAAAATTAAATAGAAACCCTCTTAATGCTGCAACCTTTGGCTGGCGTCTCCATTGGATCGATTTTCTCACCTTTAACCATTTTGGTTATGGCATCATTTAGATAAGTCTTTTCAACCTTTTTTGGGTTCGAGGAGTTATCATCAATAAGACCTCTATAAGCCAAATTCATTTTTCCATCAAATAAATATACATGGGGAGTGGTTTTAGCCCCAAAAGCATTTGCCAACTTTGATTTTTCATCAACTACATAAAAAGAATTGTATCCTTTTTCTTCGTAGTGCTTCTTCATTTCATCCATAGAATCGGCCTTATCTCTTTTCGCTTCATTAGAGTTAACCAATACCATTCCAATATTGTTCTTCTTGCACACCTCTCCTAATCCAGGATAGCGATCTTCCCATTGAATTACAAATGGGCAAGTATTGCAACTAAAAATCACCAAAAGGCCATTTTCTTGTTTCATATCACTTAAGGAAAGGTCTTTCCCACTGACATCCGTCATTTTATAATTCTGTTCAGG
>JALEGO010000274.1 GCA_022763165.1 Flavobacteriales bacterium | reverse complement strand
GCTGTACAACAAGTCGACATGACTTGCTCTTTGTAACAATCTATAAAAATGATAAGCAAAAATCCCATCCTTGTCAGAATATGTAGGCAGCTGATACGCTTTTTTTAGATCAAGTGGAATAATAGAATTTTCATTATTCCCTTTGGGTAAATCCCCTTCATTCATCGAAAGCATGATAAGGTGATCAAAATCCAATACTCGTGTTTCCAAAACACCCATAATCTGAATTCCCCTTGTTGGTTGCCCAACAATATCAATTTTTTCATCTTTCATCAACTGCTTAAAAATGAATAGCATTTCGCTGTGCTCTAAATCAACTTCATGTGCTTCAATCATTGAACCCAGTTTTTTCAGAATGATGATTAGCTTTTGATGAAAGAGTTTGTTAATCTGAGTATTGAAGTCTTCTGGGTCATTGTCGTTTTCTTTTTTCAGAATGCTCTTGGCGATCTCCACGAGAATTCTAATCAGATTAGGTAGATCTTTACTTTTCACGGCCATGTATTCCTTCAAAAGAGGTTCACTTATCTGAAGATTATGTGCAAAGCCATCTGAGATACTGTCATCATTTAAATCCTTCTGTGAATCAAGGCTATGCCATACCCAATTTTCTGATAACAATCTTAATTTGCTCTTCTCAAACTTGCCTGGTTCGCATTGAAATCTGATAAACTCTAGCCAATGACTGAATACGCTCGTAACATTAACTGGGAAACCCAATGTTACGTTAATGTCTGTCTGGTTTTTGGGAATAGCATTCAAAACTGGAACAATTAATTGTTCATCACAAAGGACAACGGCAGTATTTCTCGCTTGATTCTTTTTTAGTATTTCATTCAAAATTTCGACTTGAACAACATTTGTTTGACATTTGAGTATTCTGATGTTTTTTTCGTTCTGCAGCAGGTAATTTTCTGATTCAGAAAATGTTGAAGATAAAGTCTTATCCTTTTTATATCTCCGCAAAAACAAACCAGCCTCATTGTTTGGGTTATCAATGTAATAGGAATCAGTATCCCAATGAACACAAGCACCTTTTTGTAAAATGGCATTTTGAATGATCTGTTTTTCACTTTCAGACAAAGCGCTGAAACCAATAAAGTGGAGGTGATCAAAGGTGTAGGGAAGATCCCAAATACCTGATTCAATACGTTGTAAGGCTATTTTCTTTACCAGACCAGAATATCCTTTACCAGTGGCAATCAGGCGGTTCTTGAACTTTTCATAAAGCAATCTAAGATTTGCCCACAAATTGATATACTTCTTCTGGAAATCTGTAAGAGCGCTGCTATCTGGAGACCATGCTTCCAAGGCATAAGTGGCGTTTATGTGAGTAAAAATCTTATCTGGATTGATCAAGTGATTGTCAATCTCGTTAAAATCACTCAAAACCACTTTACCCCATTTATAAAATTCCAAAAATGATTGAGATTGCCCCTCGATTTTGGAAGCTCTAAAACAGTTGTAAAAATCAAATAACAAATCAGTTTTATTGGCAACTTGAACACCTGAAAGTCGGCTGATAAATTCTGAAATTGTAATGATTTTAGGTAATATTACAGACTTCTTACTGTTTTGAACAAGAGCATTTTTTAAGAATAAGGCCGCTCTATTATTTGGAATGATCAATAATGTTTGTGAAGGATCCTGTTGTTGATTTAGAATGTCTTTTGCTACTCGCTCAATAAAAGTTTCCATCATTTCTTAATTTTTAAACCACTCTTCAAAAAATCTAGAAATGCTTTCCTTTCCTCGGGACTTTTTATTAAGCTAAACAAAGTTGATTTCAATGTTGCCTTATAAGATGTTTGCTCTTGTTCTTCGACCAATTTCTCAGCAATCTGTTGTGATCCGTTTTGCTCTTTCAGAAGTTCCTTAGATTGATCGAACAGTTTTTTAGCAGCCGAAGTCCTGCCAAGTTGCTCTTCCAAAAGCCCTAAATTATTCATCGAAATAACGTCTTCAGGATCCAATTCTATCGCCTTTTTATAGTCTTCAATAGCCAGATCAACCTGTCCGTTTCTTGACCGAACATAAGCGCGACTGCTGTACCTAAAAGGATTTTGCGGTTGAAGTGCCACAGCATGATCAAAATGCTTTAGCGATTCTTCTATTTCGTTCAAATGGTAAAGAGTCAATCCAAGTTCATAATGAATGTAAGGATTAGCCCCTTCTATTTGCTCGGCTTTGAGATACTTCCTTTTGGCTTCTTCCAGCTTCTGTTGTTGATACAAAGAACGAGCCTCTTCAAGAATTTTATTTAGCTGATCACTCACTGTAAAATATGGTTTATATTTGCGAACCGTTGTTGAACTTCTGCTCAATCAAAAGAACAACAAAAAACTAAATATTGTTATGAAATACTTACTGAATCTTCTTCTGATTTTTATTTTAATGGGTTGTCAAAATGAACCAAAAACTAATGATGATGCTTCATCAGAAGTGGAGACATTTTTGAACAACTACAATCAAACCTATCAAAAGCTTTTATATGAAGCTTCCAAGACAGCGTGGGTACTAAATACAAAGATCGTTGAAGGTGATACAATGTCCAGTTTTCTTGCCGGAGAGGCAGAAGCGAAGCTAGCCGAATTCACTGGAAGTGTTGAGAACATTGAAAAAACGACAAAGTTTCTCAACGGATCTTATGAACTCACAGATAAGCAAGAGAAACAATTGGAAGCCATTTTATATGGAGCAGGTTCCAATCCTCAAACAGTGAAGGATGTTGTTGATCAACTAATCAAAGCCAACAATGCTCAAACGGAATCCTTGTATGGTTATTCATTTATGCTAGACGGCAAAGAAATAAGCCCTAACCAAATTGACTCAATATTGGACGGATCAAATGATTTGAAACAAAGACTTGCGGTTTGGAAATCAAGCAAAGATGTGGGGAAAGGTTTGAAGGATGGTTTGGTGAATCTAAGAGATTTAAGGAATAAAAGTGTTCAAGCTTTAAACTATGACGATTTCTTTTCTTATCAGGTCTCTGAATATGGCATGACCACGGCCGAGCTTAGAGAAGTTTGTCAAAAAATGATCAATGATATTTGGCCATTATACCGTGAATTACACACATGGGCTAGATATGAACTGGCAAAAAAATACGACCAACCAGTCCCTGAAATGATTCCAGCGCACTGGTTGCCTAACAGATGGGGACAGGATTGGACCGGTTTGGTAGATGTCGAAGGACTTAATGTAGATAAAGCCCTTAATGAGAAATCAGCTGAATGGATTGTTAAGGAGGGAGAGAAGTTCTACGTGAGCATGGGTTTTCCTCAATTGCCACAATCTTTTTATGAAAAATCGAGCTTATATCCTCTTCCAGCAAATGCTGATTATAAGAAAAACAATCATGCTTCAGCTTGGCATTTGAACAATGCGGATGATGTTAGGTCTTTGATGAGTGTTGAACCCAACACGAGATGGTGGGAAACTACGCTTCATGAACTGGGGCACATATACTATTATATGATGTATAGCAATCCCGATGTGCCTATTGTTCTGCGTGGAGGGGCAAACCGAGCTTATCATGAGGCAATGGGTAGCTTAATTGGTTTGGCTTCATTACAACCTAAGTTTTTGGAACAATATGGCTTGATTGAGAAAGACCTTGAAATAGATCAAAACATGTCTTTGCTAAAAGAAGCTCTGAACTATGTTGTTCTTATTCCTTGGGCTGCTGGAGTAATGACCGAGTTTGAATATTCTACTTATAGTGAATCTTTACCTGCAGATCAATACAATAAAAAGTGGTGGGAGTTAAAAGAAAAATATCAAGGCATTGCCTCTCCAGAAGTTAGAGGCGAAGATTTTTGCGATGCTGCATCTAAGACCCATATTAACAATGATCCAGCACAGTATTATGACTATGCCATGAGTTATATCCTCTTGTTTCAATTTCATGATCACATTTCAAAAAACATATTGAAACAAGACCCTCACAATACGAATTATTATGGCAACAAAGAAGTTGGCAAGTTCCTGAAAGACTTGATGTATCCTGGGGCTAGCGTTGATTGGAGAAGTCACCTCAAATCCTCTATAGGGCAAGATATGAGCGCTCAGCCTATGGTTGATTATTTCTCTCCACTCATGGAATATCTTCAAGAACAAAACAAAGGAAGGGAATATACACTTCAGTCTTTAAGTTCTATGTGATCGAAAGACAGATGAAAATCATTATTACGGGTGTCGCTGGTTTTGTTGGTTCAAATCTTGCCGAAGCTTTACTTCGAGCAGGTCATGAGATTATAGGAATAGACAATTTCAGTTATGGCAGTGTTGAAAATTTGAGGATCATTCAGGATAATAAAGGGTTTTCTTTCCATAAAAACAACTGTCTTAATTATGAAACCTTCAAAAACTTGCAAGCGGACTGTCTTGTTCATTTAGCGTCTCAAAAAATCCCCAGATATTCTAATTCATATAAAACCATTTATGAGAATGATCTCATGTCCAATAATGTCATTAAGAAATGCTTAACTGATGATATTAGGTTGGTTTTCGCCTCTACTTCAGATATATATGGAAAAAACCCACAACTACCCTTTGATGAAGAGAGCAATTCTGTATTAGGACCCACAAACGTAAAAAGATGGGCTTACGCTACATCAAAAATATTCTCAGAACACAAGATATTGGCCAGCAGTGCAGAAAACGGATTGAAGTATACAATTCTGCGTTTTTTCGGATCTTATGGAAAGCATCAAAACCGCACTTGGTGGGGAGGACCTCAATCTGTATTTATCGATAGAGCTTTGAAGAATGAGTTTATAGAAGTACATGGAGACGGCTGCCAAACCAGAACCTTCACCTATATCGATGACCTTGTTCAGGGAATTCGACTTGCCATTGAACGAGATGAGGCAGTAAATGAAATTTTCAATGTTGCATCTGATCAAAGCAACGAAATTCAAATAAAGGATTTGGCTAAACTGATATGGTCACTGATTAGATCAGATGAAGCCAAAATTAAGCTTATTCCTTATGAGACTTTTGGCAAATATGAAGATGTCATGAGAAGAGTGCCTTCTATTGAAAAGATTAAAAGAAAACTGAATTATGAGCCGAAGTTTAACCTCGAGGATGGTTTGAGACGCACAATTGAGTGGCAAAAAAAAGTTGATACTTTGGAGGTATGATATTCGTTCTTATTCCTACTTACAACGAGTATGAAAACCTGGAGAGCCTGGCTTCCAACTTGTTTAACAAGTTGAATTCCTTGGATGTATTCTATGTTTTTTCTGATGATGGTTCCACAGATGGAAGTCCCGAAAAAATCAAAAAGCTCTTTCAAAACAAACAATTCATCGTTTTGGGAGATGGCAGCAATAATGGTCCGGGATATGCTTTCAATTCTGGCTTTGAATGGATCTTGAATAACTCCAAAAATGTTGATGACATAGTGATTACTATGGAAGCTGACAATACTTCTGACATCAATCTTCTTGATGATATGCTTAGTATACAAAAACTGGGTTATGACCTTGTTTTGGCTTCTGTGTATGCGCAAGGGGGCGGGTTTGAAAAGACCAATTTTTTCAGAAAGTTCATCTCCTTCTTTGCCAACATGTTATTTCGAACTTTTTTTAATGTTAAAATCCTGACTTTAAGTTCATTTTATCGTGTTTACAGCCTTGGCTTACTGAAAAGAATACAATCGCGTTACGGCACCTTAATCAAGGAAAAAGGGTTCATCTGCATGTTGGAAATTCTCTTAAAATCCATTCACACGGGTTGTAAGATAATAGAAGTACCGATGACACTCAAGTCAACCCAAAGGGTCGGAAAATCAAAAATGAAAATCTTTAAAACGACTTTGGCCTACCTGGGATTTTTAATTAGGTTTAAAGGAAGCTCTTATTAATAAACAGATTATGAGCACATTAAAACAAATACTTCAGGCTTTTTTGGGGCTGTAATTGGAGTAACAATTTTAACTGTTATCTACAAATTTTCTAGCCTCAATACTTGTCCGGAATTAAAGATTTTTGGTGTTCTTCTGGTTACGCTGTGAAACGTGTGCTATCATTTTTCACCATATTTCTGATAGGGATTGTCCTCTTTATTGTTTTAAGAAAACGACTAAAACTTAACATAATTGGCTATTTCCTCATATTGTCCGTTTTTTCTTCTTTTGGAATTTCTTTAAAAATCATCGAAAATTTTAGAGATAGAGATGAGTTCAAAAAGAATCTATGTGACAAAATTCAAGATGATGGGATGATGTGTAAAATGAATAATTTAAACCTTGTGGAGTATAAATTTTTAACAAAAGATCATAACTGGATTCCAAATGTCCCTGAGAGCACTGAGGAAATCTCAATTCAATACTTCAGAGATGACTTTCTCGGTGATTATGATTTAAGCATTACTATTGCTGTTCCTGAGAAAAGAAAGATTGACTCCTCAAATTTTCCAAAATGGAATCTAGTTGGTCAAGATTCAAACAAATTCTTATATAATTATCATCAGGGCCAAAGCTAACATCAGAAGTCATCATTTAAGATATTCTGGCCGTCTCACTACTCGCCATTTTCTTGAAAGAAGAAAAATTATCAAAAAACTGCTGATACCACATCTCTAGACTCAACAGCCCCCATGTTTTACGTCCGAAATTCCCTTCATTGGTCAAGGAGTCGATGATGACATCAGTATTCACAAAGGGTCTTTCCTTTGCTCTTTTGGAGCTAAAAATATCAAGGATGTATTCTCTTATTTCGCCCTGCATCCACTTGTTAAGAGGAACGGGAAAACCCATTTTATCTTTGCGATTTAATATTGCGTTAGGAATTTCGTTTTTGAAACTTTTCTTCAATAGTCTCTTAAGTTCTCCATTTTTGAATTTTATGTCAGCAGGTGCAGTTGCCACAAACTCAACCAATTTATGATCCATAAATGGAACTCTGGCTTCTACGCCATGTGCCATACTCATTCTATCTTCTACTTGAAGTAAAGCAGGCAGCAAAACTTTAAAATCGAAATGAGTCATTTTATCGAAATAAGATTCCTTACCTACATTTGACCCATTGAAAATAGATGCAAAAATGTCAAATGGATCATAGTCCGAAAGTTCGTCCCAATTGACTTCAGACTTAAGGTTTGGAGCACGGTTTATCAAGCGAAAATATCTTCGATCCAAATCCTCAAACAATCCTTTCTTCCAAAATTGCTTCATCAAGGGTTTATAATTTCGCAAGTTTACCAGATTAGGAATAATTGATTCGTAGGTCACTACAAAATTCCCTGAGTTGAGCGTTCCATCTATTGCTCCCCGAATACATTGCTCAAAATAAGCAATCAAATATCTTGTATAACCTCCAAAGATTTCATCTCCCCCTTGGCCTCCTAAAACAACTTTATTATGCTTTGAAACCAATTCCGAAATCATGAATTGCGGAAAAGATCCAGGCCCCGCAAGAGGATAATCCAAGTGATAAATGATCTTCTCAAACGAATTGATAAAATCACCAGAATTCATTGTTAACTCGTAGTAATTTAAGCCCTTTTCTTCACAAAGAAGCTTGGCATACTGACTTTCATCAAATAACTCGCCCTCATCGAATTTGCCAGTAAAAGCGTTCATCGCGCTCGTTCCCTTATTATTGGCTATCCCAGCAATCAAGCTAGAATCAACACCCCCGCTCACATAACTACCAACTGGAACATCACTTCTCAAATGAATATCCACGGACTCAAACAATAGCTCCCTGACCTTTCTTTCGAAAAAATTACTAGTATGCTCAAAATCCAAATCGTAGTATATTTCCCAATACTTTTTTACATGCACTTGGCCGTTTTCAACTTTAAGAAAATGCGCTGGTTTGAGCTGATTGATGTTATTAAACAATGTTTCCTCTCCCAAGTATAATTGAAAGTATAGATACTCTTTCAATGCTTTTTGATTGGGTTCTATATTGTCAATAAACGGCAAAATAGCCTTTACTTCTGAAGCGAAAAAGATCTTATTATCAACTTTCGTGTAGTAAAAAGGTTTAATTCCAAAACGATCTCGTGCACAAAAGAGCACTTTGTTTTTTTCATCCCAAATGGCAAAAGCAAACATTCCCCTCAAGTGACTTAAACAATCTTCGCCCCATTTCCGATATGCTGCAATGATGGTTTCCGTGTCTGAATGAGAGCGAAATTGATATTCTTTTTCGAGCGTTTTCCGGAGTTCTATATGATTGTATATTGCTCCATTGAAAACCACTGTCAACCCAAAATCATCAGACATAGGTTGCTGGCCAGTTGAAGGATCGATAATACTAAGTCGTTGATGTGCTAATCCCAAACACCTTTTGTCGCTCGTGAACAAGCCATTTTCGTCAGGCCCTCTGTGAGCTTGTAAAGTATTAATTAAGTTGAGTTTATGTTCTAAATCTTCAACCTCATGTTGATTAATATCAATAACACCACCTATTCCACACATACTTCAATGATAAAGGACAAAGATTGTAATTTTTTAAGAGTCAAGCCCTTTCAAGATACTAATTATGACTTGGTGAAAAGAAACTTTTGCCAAACAAACCTTAAAATACAATAAAATCTATTTTTGCGCAGCAATTTTGGGTTATCGTGAATTCCAAGAAAAAGAAGATACTTGTACTCTACGCAAATGCATTCTATCCAATGCATGACACGTATCGAGTTCATTTGCGCTGTTTTAAAAGATACTCGAAACACTTAGTGTTTTATTTCAATGTTGACACTGGACCACTGCCAAAAAGACTTCAAAAAGTAGATTTTGATGTTATTATTTTCCATACACTGTTTATGTCTTCAAGGCATCTCGGAAGGGAACATTTTGGAACGCTACTGGACCGCATCTCTTTTCTTACTGATTCTAAAGCATTAAAGCTCATAATGCCCCAGGATGAATGGATCTATACCAATCTGATGGTAGAAATGATCAATCGCTTTAAAATAGATGTTGTATGTACATGCGCTGTGGCATCAGAATGGTTTGTTATTTACAATGGCGTCAACCCAGATCAGGTCAAGTTTCATCGAATTCTTACTGGATATATTGACGAGGACACGCTGGCCAGAATCGAAGGTTATAAGAGTATTCACAAAGAAAAAAAGTTCGATCTTACTTATAGAGTAGGTGAAATAAAACCTTGGCTAGGCAAACACGGACTCCTAAAGAAGGATTTAGTGGATATATTTAATGATGCTTTGGAAGGTAGTAATTTAAACTACTCCTTGTCCTATGATGGCAAAGATCGATTTTGGGGAGATGATTGGTTCATTTTCTTAATGGAAAGTAAGTATTGCCTTGGCATGGAAGGTGGCGCCTCTGTTCTAGACCCCGATGGTGATATCATGAGGAAAGGCCTGGAGATGGAAAAAAATGGAAGAAAACTCACATATGAAGAGTCTAGAGCGTTACTGTTTCCTGATGGTGAAGGCAATCTAAAATTATTTGCCATTTCTCCAAGACATCTTGAATGCTGCATTACTGAAACATGTCAAGTATTGGTTGAAGGAGAATATTTTGGAATTTTGAAGCCTGGTGTGCATTATTTGGAGCTCAAAAGGGATATGAGCAATTTACAGGAAGTTATTGAGGATATAGTTAATGACGAGAAGAGAGATAAAATAGTTAAAAAAGCCTATGAAGATGTCGTTGGCAGCGGCTTGTATACTTATCCCAATTTTGTGACGGAAATTGAGCGCCTTTGCTTTGAAACTTCAGAATATAATAGTATTCCTCCAAGTCTAACGGAAAAGTTTCATTTCTTCCAAAACAACTTCATTGATGGCTATCATTATCAAAAGATTTCACTAAGGAATAAATGGATCACAAAGCCTCTTGATCTCTTAAGAAACCTTGGACTCGCAAAATTTAAAAAGGTTCTTGGTAAATAAAGACTTTTTGGGTTCTGAACTCATTTCGATCCTCTGAAATATATATCTTTGCGGCATAATTCAGAATTGATGAAAATTTTAATAACTGGTGGAGCCGGATTCGTTGGATCTCACGTGGCTGAAGCCCTTTTAGAAAAGGGACATGAGATTTTGGTAATTGATAATTATGCAACTGGCAATAGGTCAAATTTGCCAGATCACAATAATCTAAAAGTGGTTGAAGGCACTATAGCAGACACCAAACTTGTAGAAGATTGCTTTGCCAACTTTAAGCCGAATATTGTAGTTCACGCTGCTGCAGCTTACAAAGATCCGGAAAATTGGCTTGAGGACGCTTTCAGCAATGTAGTGGGAACGGTAAACATAGCTAAATCCGCAAAGAATCACAATGTCAATCGGATCGTTTATTTCCAAACTTCGCTTTGTTATGGTTTGACTCCACTTGAGCAACCAATCACCTTAAATCACCCACTTTTTTCTGCGAAAAGCGAAGGTGGAAGTAGCTATGCGATAAGCAAAACTGGTGGAGAACAGTATATTGAGTTGTCTGGAATTGATTTTATTTCATTCAGATTGGCTAATGCTTATGGTCCAAGAAACCTAAGTGGCCCACTTCCTACTTTTTATCATAGACTAACGAGAGAAAAACCATGCTTTGTAATGGACACGAGAAGAGACTTTATCTTCATAGAGGATTTAGTAGAGATAGTTGTCCTTGCAGTAGAAGGAAAAGGAAAGAAAGGTTATTATCACGTATCTTCAGGTTCTGACTATTCAATTAAAGAATTGTTTGATGCTACTGTTTCTGCCCTTGGAATCACTTTGGACAATGAGGTTGAAGTAAGACCACGTGGAGAAGATGATGTTTATACCATTCTACTTGACCCTTCAGTCACTGCTGAGGCTTTCGGTTGGAAAATAAAAACACCACTTCAAGAGGGTATCGATAAGGCTATTGCCTGGTACAAATCAAACGATATTCAAGAGACTTATACTCACTTAAAACAAGTCGAAAGCGAGTAATGTTTGAAAATCAAAAAATTCTTGTTGTAGGTGGCGCTGGTTTTGTGGGCAGCAACCTCTGCAAGCTTATTCTAGATTCAAGCCCATCTGCATCAGTTGATGTCATTGACAACCTCCTTTCTTCCGAAAAGAGCAATTTGCCCAATGATAGTCGCTTGAATTTCATTCATGGTTCCATAACCAATGATGAAATACTCAATAACTTGAAAGATGAATATGAATATATATTTCATCTTGCAACTTTCCATGGTAACCAAAGTTCTATTCATGATCCTCTCAAAGATCATGAGAACAACACCTTGACGACATTGAAATTGTTCAATACCGTTAGAGACTTCAAAACACTTAAGAAAGTTGTTTATTCTTCTGCTGGTTGTGCTGTTGCAAAAAAAACATTTGACACAGCAGAGGAAACAAGCGAGGATGCTGCTATAGAATTAAAACAGGACAGTCCCTATTCGATTTCAAAAATTATAGGTGAATTTTACAGCACCTATTATTTCAATCAATATGAACTTCCAGTTGTACGGGCTAGATTTCAGAATGTCTATGGACCTGGTGAGGTGCTTGGAGCTGGAGACTGGCGAGGAACCCCAGCTACCGTTTGGAGAAATGTAACACCTACATTCATTTATAAGGCCATTAAAAAGAATAGATTACCACTCCAAAATGAAGGAAACGCCAGCAGGGATTTCATTTTTGTTACTGACATTTGTAGAGGACTAATTGCATGTGCCTTGGATGGTAAGCCAGGAGATGTTTACAATTTGGCTAGTGGTGTTGAGACAACGATAAGAGAATTGGCGGAAAAAATCAATGAATATTCTCAAAATGAGCAAGGTGTTGACTTGCTTCCAAAAAGACCGTGGGATAATTCTGGAAAACGATTTGGGAATCCTGCTAAGGCAAAAGAGGTTCTAGGTTTTGAAGCGGAAGTAAGCCTTACTGAGGGACTTAAACAAACCATAGATTGGACTTTAGAAAATCTTACGCATATAGAAGCCTGTATGAAGAAACATGAGGCTCATATGAAGACCAATTAGTTCGTAAGCTCCAAGAATCTTTGGGCAATAGATTTAGGCGTATAGTGTTGAAGTACCCATTCTCGACCTTTCAAACCTATTCCTTGAATTTTTTTCAAATCTTTCACCGCGTGCTGATCTTCTATTGTTGACCTCACATTTATACCCAAATAATGTTCACCATTAATTGGCATCACTGGGAGTTCAGCCCCAAATTTTTCCAAATCAATGTGTAAAGTGCAACATCCTGCCACCAGCGACTCCCAAAACCGCCAAGAATCAAATTGATAGACCCTATCATACATTTTTGAAGATAAAAAATGAAGCTTAGAGAGGATTTTCCGGGTGATTCGATTCTCTGAAAACCTATGATCTAAATGTCCTCCAAACGCCATGCATGCTAAAGCTTGTGAGAGTCTTTTGTAATAATTCGGGTAATGCCTTGCTCCAGTTTGCCTCCAAAACAACTCATCCAGATCATCAAACTCTTCATTTTTTTCATCAACTTCGCTATTCGCTTTCAAATCTGGATGGATATTGTCTTTCAACAATTCCCAACTCATGGCTCTCAGGGTATGATCTACTCTGTAGTTAACCAATATCTCTTCCCGCTTTTCAACATCAAATGATACCGCGTCTATCATCCTCTTGGTAAGTCCAAACTGCCATGGAATGAAATTCTTAGGATAATCATATTTGTTGTTAAAATGGCATTTTAAGACATGATCCACTTTCCTAAAATTTGCAGAAAAGCCAGGAGTAATGAACCCATCTGAACTATCAATAAATAGAAGTTTGAACTTCCTTTTATCGGTAAAAATGCCCTTTGGTAATAAATCTATCCTATTATAATCAAGTATAGTAGAGCTAATGGCAACAACATCACATTCGGTAAATGATAAAGAAGATTTTTTGAGTAGATGATTACCACTAATATCTTCTTGCCACACATCAACGTTTGAATGATACTCGACACCCAGATCTCTCAATCCCTCAGCGATTGAAATCATTTGATGTTCGTAGGCCGAAGCCGTTACTGGACCTGGAGGACAGCAAAAAAAATATACTTTCATTGACTCAACCTGAGGTTAACGTAATGCAAGATATATTATTTCAAGATATTGAGACTGCCTTTGTAATGAAGAACTTGATCGTCAAAACCTATTCCTGAGGCAATTACCGCATAGGTATCTGGATTCTGGATTTTTCCTTTATAGGTTCCATCCCAACCTTCCATCAAATTCCCGGGATTTTCATAAACTAATTCTCCCCAACGGTTATAAATTTTGAATTCGGTTAACTCCTTAATCCCCCAACCTCTGACATAGACAACATCATTTTTACCATCATTGTTAGGCGTAAATGCTGTCGGAACATCAAGTGTACTAGAACCTGCAAGATCAATGAAAACAGAACGAGTTGAGGACCAACAACCAAACTCATCTGAAATCACAACTTCAAAAGTAGAAGGTTCAGCAACATTTGCCACGGGATTCGGGCAATCGGTGCAACTAAGTCCTTCTGATGGCGTCCAACTATAGCTCAAAACACCCTGGAATGGAATACCTTGGAGCACAATTTCAACAGGTTCATTTGGAACAACTGCGGTATCTGCGTTTAGTGGCGATAGAACATTAACGAAGCCGTTTTGAATGATATCTACATCCACTGATTTAGAGGTCACACAATTATTTGTGTCGGTAACATCCACGTTTAGTATAAAATCTTTGTCCGAGTATGCAGAAGGGTTTGATATTGTAGTTGAATTAAGATATCCACTGTCAATTCTCCACTCATAGGTATAAGGTTGGCTAGAATTCGCAAACGCATACAATGAATCTCCCAGACAAAGTGTGGTATCAGAAACTATATCCAAATCATAAATACCAACCTTAATGGTCTTTGTTGCGCTATCACTGCAGCCTGTCGAATCGTTCAATATCGTCAATGTTATAGGGAAAACACCTGCGCCAAAGTAAGTATGGGCAAATGAGGTAAGAATTGTGGTATCATTTCCATCTCCCAAATCCCAATTTAGATGATCTGCATATGGGCTTGTACTGTTAAAAATAATAGTATTGGTATCAGAACACAACAGGGTATCGCTTAGTGAAAAGTCGGCATAAACTGAATGAACAACCACATTTGATGAATGAATTCTTTGACAGGTGGAATC
>JALEGO010000273.1 GCA_022763165.1 Flavobacteriales bacterium | reverse complement strand
TACAATCAGTATTACCTAATAAAATTGCAACGGATAGCATTTCTCATTGGGATATGTTATTGTCAAACGTGAGTAATGTGGATGCAAACAATACTTGGATCACTGCTCCAAAAGTCTCTGGAATAGAAGTGATCAAGGCTTATGATCTTGATAACAATGTGACAATTCCTATTGTAAATGGTTTTTATCCTATAGGAACGATATCCGCTCTAGCTACTAGGAATATAAGACTATTTGGCATTTTTACTCATTGTTATGAAGATAGCATTATTGCTTATGCGGGATGGAATTGTAATGGTTATCCAGATTCCTTGTCGGCATATCCTTGTCCGACAGAACAACAAAAATTGAAGTTGACTCCTCAATTACCCAATCTTTTTACTTCTATTTCCGCTACAACTCCTGTAGATTTATGCGATGTTATTGATATAACCATTGACATTGAAAATATCCAAAATGGAACAGCAAAGGATGTTAAGGTCTTATTGCAACTTCCTTTAGGGATGGATTTGATTTCAGGATCCACAAATCTGCAATATCCGCTATTATTACCTAATTTTTCAATAAATGATCCACAATACATAAGCGGAACTCGATATGAATGGAGTCTTTCCGATTTCTCCTCAATTTTGAATAACAACGGCTTAAAGGGCTTTGTTAACCCAGATTCAAACAAGATTCAGCTGACATTTCAGGCTACAACTACGTGTGACTTTATATCTGGAAGTAATGTGCGAGCAACAACATACGGAAGATCTATTTGTGGAACTGAAACTCCCAAGAATTTCACCGGATCAAATCCAATTTTTATCAATGGAATAACCATTCCTTATGAGACCAGTTTTGACTTAAGTACTACATATATTTCACCATGTTCGGATAGTACAACAATGTCAATCACTATTTATAATGATGGACCGAATCCTTTTGGTCCAAACGATTCGGTTACGTTCGTAATTCCTGACGGAGTATATTACGTTTCCAACTCAACACAGAATATTGAAAACTTTCATACTAATGATCCAAGTGAGTTCGGATTCAATGGAAGTACTTATTTAACATGGCAAATGAACTCGGGAGTTGCCTCAGGAGATAGCATTACCTACTCCTTTGATTTTTCTGGAGTTCCCTCTGATTTATCTTGT
The DNA here is from genome assembly GCA_022763165.1 of Flavobacteriales bacterium. Taxonomy (GTDB): domain Bacteria; phylum Bacteroidota; class Bacteroidia; order Flavobacteriales_G; family JALEGO01; genus JALEGO01. The sequence continues at coordinate 2,874 of JALEGO010000273.1, read as the reverse complement.
GGTATTACAGAATTTGAAATTTTCACAACAAATAGCGCATCCAGTACATGTCTATCTTCAGGTATTCCATGTGATATAAAAGTGATGAATGGAGATTCTGCATTGTCGATATATGTTTACAAAGCGGACTTGGAAATTCAGGCTGGAACTGCAGTTTCAATTCCTAACCCACCAAATGGTGAATTGGTAACAGTCAATCTTGATGTTAAGAACTACGGTCAGACGATAAATGCGGGTAATGAAACTTACTTTACTTATTATTATGATGATGGAAATTCCATCCTTGACAGCAATGATACCTATTTGTACACCGACACCGTCTTTGATAGATTAGATAGTGGTTTGGTATACAGCTATGTAGGTCAAATACCTGTTCCTGCAGGTAATTCATGTAATTTGCATGTTGTTATTGATAGCACGATCAACTCTTGTTTATGCGAGTCGTCAAACAGTTTTTTCTTCCCATTAATTGAAATGGAAGATGCGGCAATAGAAGATACTATTGTCTGTGGAGCGTCTCCTTTGGACATTGGTCAACCGCAGGTTGGCACTTATACTTATATGTGGTCACCAGCCACACATCTAAGCAGCACCAATGTGGCCAACCCAACAATGATTTATACTGGTTCGACTATCGATACGATTTCTTACGAGGTTGTGGTTAATCGTTTGAATTGTGCATCAAAAGATACGGTTGAGATTATCATGAGCCCGGCAAATTCAGCTGATGCAGGAATTGATACAAACTTATGTGACTTAGGCACCTATATATTGTCAGGTAGCGCTCCAGTTGGCGTTTCTAACGGGGAATGGCAGCAACTAAGTGGTCCTAGCAATCTGTCATTTGTGGACCCTTCGGATCACACAACAACCATATCAGGTTTAATTGAAGGAACTTATCAATTGGAATGGAATGTTTTTAATACGCATTGTGATACGGCTAAAGATACTGTTACGATTAACGTTTACAGTCAACCAGTTGCAGATGCAGGCATAGATTCAACATTATGTAACAGCAATAGCTTGAACCTTTATGCAAACACTTTAGTGGGGCTGGCCTCCGGTATTTGGCAGCAGATCAGCGGGCCTTCTAACGCCATAATTGCAAGTCCAACTTTGGAAACAACGTCAATTACTGGTTTGAACAAAGGGCAATATGGTTTTCTTTGGGTTGTTTCAAATGGGACATGTGTTTCAGATTCAGATACCATCTCTTTATCAATCTTGCCTACACCTATAGCGCAACTTGGAAGTGATATTCAACTTTGTGATTCAACAGAAGTTACATTGACAAACTTGGTGCCGAAAGAAATTGGCTACACTTATGCTTGGACACAGCTATTGGGTCCTTCTACAGCGAATATTCTTGCTCCAGCTGATACAAGTACTCTAGTTCAAGGTTTACTTAGAGGTCAATACCAATTTCAGTTCAGTGTTTCAAATCTTATTTGTGGAGATTCCCTTGATACTATTAATGTGGTAATTGATTCTACGGAACTCGCTCAAGCAGGCTTGGATGAACAGATTTGTGGAGGGGACAGTGCTATTTTCACTGGAATACAACCAGTGTTTGCTTCTGGACTTTGGAATCAAATTTCTGGAATACCTGCAAATATTGCCAATACTGATAGCGCAAACTCTGTGGTGAATGGAATGGTTGAAGGTTCTTATGAATTTGAATGGACAGTGACTTCAGGGGTTTGTCCGATTCAAAAAGATACTGTTAGCATTGTTCTTTATGATATTCCGATAGCAGATGCTGGTATTCATGACACGATATGTGAGAATCAACAACTCTTCTTATCTGGAAATAGTCCAGCTGGAACAGCTGCCGGAAGCTGGTCATTGATTCAGGGCTCAGGTCTAAATATCTTTAATAATACTGATCCAAATACAGCAATCTCCAATATTCAACCGGGCTCTTACACTTTTGAATGGCGTGTTTCGAATGGCGTGTGTACTGATTCTATTGATACGGTGAGCGTGTCTATCAATGCATTGAATTTTTCTTCTGTGATGAACGACACCAGTATTTGTGATTCCACGAGTTTAGTGATTTTGGGACAAGGCAAAAGCAAAGAAGACTGGGGAACTTGGTCCTTGCTTTCCGCATCATCTGCGGTTATTACTGACCCAGATTCGTTTGCCACTGAAATTACCGGATTGTTACCAGGTACATATGATCTGGAATGGTCGGTTTTTGACAGCGTTTGCCCAGCAGATGCCGATACTTTGCAGATAACAGTATTCAACACTTCGCAGGCAATAGTGTCAAATGATACTGCCTATTGTGGAAAGGCCCTTATTGAAGTTCATGCACAAGCCGTAACAAATCCATCACAAGGCTCATGGTCTATATTGGGCGCAATTGGAAACGTGGTGGACCCTGACAGCACAACATCTCAAATAAATGGTCTTTCTGAGGGTATTTACAATCTTATTTGGACAGTGAATAATGGTACTTGCCCTGCAACTTGTGATACTGTTGAAATAACAGTCCATGATGAGCCAATAGCTGAAATACTGAACGACAGTATTGTTCGTTGTGAAGCTTCTTCCATTGACATTCAGGCCACCCAGGTTTTAGGAAACGCTATTGGAACATGGTCAATTATCTCTGGAAATGGAGGTGTCATCAATGATGTAAATAATGCTGCGACCTCGTTGAGCGCTCTGAATAATGGCGATTATCATTTGAATTGGATTGTGAGCAACGGAACATGTCCTTCTGATACTGCAATCATTTCCATTTATAACTACGCTAATCCAACAGCAGCGTTCGCTTATGACACTAACGCTGTGTGCCTTGGAGGTTGTATAGAATTTAGGAGCTTATCTCAAAGCAATCATCCTATTATAAATACAGTATGGAAT
>JALEGO010000272.1 GCA_022763165.1 Flavobacteriales bacterium | reverse complement strand
TTTAGCGATTGAAATAAATACCGTGGCAAAGGCAATTTTATCTTTAGGCATAAGCCTGCCGACCATCCCAAAATCGATAAGACAAATGGTTCCATCTGGTTTTACCAGTACATTTCCAGGATGTGGATCTGCGTGAAAATACCCATACTCAAAGATTTGAGTGAGGTAAATAAACATACCATTTTCAGCAATTTTCTTAGGGTCCAAACCCCATGCTCTCAGTTGGTTGGCGTCATTGATTTTACAACCACCAGCAAACTCTATAACCAAAACGCGCTCGCTGGACATTTCTCTGTACGCTCCAGGTACATAGAAATTTCGGTGTTTTTGATAAAAGTTTTTAAACTTTTCAATGTTTCTAGCCTCATTATTGTAATCCAGTTCTTTAAGGATACTTCTCTGAAATGTGTGCACGACATCCTTTGGGTTTAGCATGCCCTGTCGTTTTAGATATCGCTCCGCTCTTCTGGTCGCTTCAACAATAATGGCCAAGTCGCGTTCTACAACCTCTCGTACACCAGGGCGTTGAACTTTAACAACTACTTCTTCACCACCCTTCAATTTGGCCCGATGAACCTGTCCTATACTAGCTGAGGCTAATGCTTTTTCCTGGAAATCATCAAAGGCATCTTCGATGGGCATTCCCATTTCAGTTTCTATTATTTCTCTTGCTGTTTCAAAAGGAAAAGGCGGAACTCTGTCCTGAAGTTTTTCTAATTCTTTGATAAGGGGTTCCGGAAGAATATCTGGCCGAATACTGAGAATTTGAGCGAGCTTAACAAAAGTTGGTCCGAGTTCCTCAGCGGCCATTCGAATGCGCTCCCAAGTAGTGTAACTCAAAGCTGGTCTATCTTGACGAAGCCATTTTAATCGAGTGGTTTCAGGGACGAAATTGCGCAACGTACTGTTTGACACTAAGTCTTCAAACCCATATTTGACAAGAATTTGAATGATTTCTCTTGTCCGCTTTAAATTCTTAAAAGTTTGACCTATCGACATTGCGTCTGTCTTACGTTACTTTGCGAAAATAGTTTAAAAGAAGCTATTTTAATTTTATTAATAGTGAAGAAAGAAAAAAGCCCTCAACCAGAATAGGAGGAGGGCTTTACTTTTATTTGATCAGAATCACTTCTTTGCCAATTCTGCCTCTAGCTCTTCTATTCTCTTCTTCAACTGATCAATCTCATTAGATTTTCCAAAACCCATTTTATCAGAGTACTCTTTAAATTTGGTCTCGAAATCTTTTCTTCTATCTTCAGTTTTATTCAAAAAATCTTCAACAATCTTTTTGCCTTCAGAATCAGATACTTTTCCTTTTTCAACTAGCTCATTGATTTTTTCTTCAAACTTTTCCGCTGCTTGTGATGCAATACCCACTCCAGCGTATAGTAGCTTTTTGAAAGTGTCTTCCATTTTCTTTAAGTTTTAGCTCTAAATTACTAATTACTTAGAAGCCTTTTTTGTCGCTGCTTTAGCTTTAGCCTCTAACTGTGACTCTAACTTCGCAATTCTTTCTTTTAATTCAGTTACTTCATTGTCTTTAGCGTAACCTAATTTTCCTAACCACTCGTTAAACTTTGTCTCCCATTCTCCCGTGGTTTCTTCTGACTTAGAAATAAAATTGTCTACTGCTTTTTTAACTTCAGTGTCTGCAGTTTGACCTTTTTCAACAAGTTTGTTCCACTCGTTTTCAATTCTTTCAGTAGCTTCTGCTGCTAATCCTACTCCTGTGTAAAGAAGTTTCTTTAATGTCTCTTCCATTGCTAGATAATTTTAAAATAATACTAAATGATAGAATAAAATTTTATATTTATTTATAAGAACAAATTTACGAAAAAAATAGTATGCATGCATAATTTATTTTTAGTATGCACGCATAATATTTTACAAATACCTGATAATCAGTGAAATATTTTTTACTATTTTAATATTTATTAACATATCAAGAATTTCTTCGATGATTTTTGAGCTCAAGTAGTTAATTGCAATTATTATCCAATTTTGGGCTTGTCTAAAGCGATTTAGCAGCGGAAATAATTTAGTTCACTTGTTACTGATTTTCAGATATAAAAGATATATTTGTGACATTAGAAAACGTTAAGCTTTTCGAATAACGGCAATTTGAATTCGTTTCTGAATCAAATAAGGCACCTAAAAGCGTATTTTAAAACTTTTAATTTCAGCTATGGAAACCACCGAGATATTATCTGAGGTCAAGAACTTCATTAACGGAAACTTTGAAAGAAATGGTCAGCCTTCATTGGATGTATACAGTCCATTGACAGGTAAGGTAATTTCAACTTTGCCTTTATCCGAATCTTCAGACTTAGATAGAGCAGTTCAATCCGCTCAGGCTGCATTACCAGCTTGGTCTTCAATGACTTTAAAAGAGAGAGTGCAAATATTTTTTAGATACAGATCTTTATTAGAACAAAATATAGATGAATTGACAAATCTGGTTCATATCGAAAATGGCAAGACATTGTCGGAGGCCAGAGCCGAGGTAGAGAAGAGTATGGAATTGTGTGAGTTCGCTGTTTCAATGCCTCAGATTGTGAGTAATGAGGTTCAAGAGGTAAGTAAGGGTGTTGAATGTAGAATAGAAAGAAAACCGGTTGGAGTAGTTGCTTCAATAGCGCCATTCAATTTTCCCAATATGGTCCCGCACTGGACCATGCCAAACGCACTTGTTTTAGGAAACACAATGATCATGAAACCTTCGGAACTAGTTCCTTTAAGTGTAGTTCGGATAGCAGAATTGTTAAAAGAAGCTGGTTTGCCGGATGGAGTTTTTAATGTTGTGAATGGCGGTAAAGAAATCGTTGAAGCCATTTGCGACCATCCTCAAATCAGTGCTGTCTCCTTTGTAGGTTCTACTAAAGTCGCTAAAATTGTTTACAAGCGAGCAACTTCGAATTTAAAGAGATGTGTTGCTCTTGGAGGAGCGAAAAACCATCTATTAGTGCTTCCAGATGCACATCTAGAAATGACTGCCTCCAATGTAGTTGCATCCATGTCAGGATGTGCCGGACAGAGGTGTATGGCAGCAGCCGTAATGGTTGGTGTAGACAAAGTACAACACATCATTGATCAAATGGTAATTGAGTGTTCCAAAATTGTTCCCGGTGATACTTTAGGTTCAGTGATTTCGAAAGAAGCCAAAGAAAGAATTGAAAATTACATCACAGAGGCAGAGGCTGCAGGTGCTAAAGTTATTGTTGATGGAAGAGGTGCAAAGGTTGATGGTAAAGAAGAAGGATATTACGTAGGGCCCACAATTGTGGATTATGTCACTCCGGACATGAAGATAGCTAAGGAAGAGGTTTTTGGACCCGTCATTTCTATTATAAGAGCAAAAGATTTGGACGAAGCCATTTCAATTGAGAATAATTCCAATTATGGCAACGCGGCCGCTGTATTTACTCAAAGTGGGGGCTTGGCTAAACAAGTTATGGAACGAGCTAGTGCCGGTATGATTGGAGTGAACGTTGGTGTACCTGTGCCCAGAGAACCATTTCCTTTTGGAGGTTGGAATGAATCAAAATTCGGTGTGGCCGACATTACAGGTAAAAGCTCTATTGAATTTTGGACCCAAAATAAAAAGACAACGGTTAAATGGAATCCTGAGGCAAGAACAAATTGGATGAGCTAAATCTTAACTAAATTCTGCTCTACATTGTCAGAAGATATCGTTGAAATTCAAGAAGACTTATCATCCTCACCATTGTATAGTGAGGATTTAGCGCCTGTCCCAAAGTCCAAGAGAACTTGGTCTGTATGGAATTTGGCAGCCATTTGGGTTGGAATGGCAGTTTGCATTCCAACATATCTGCTAGCTTCATACATGATCAAATCAGGTATGAACTGGGTTGAATCATTGGTGATTATTGGTCTTGCTAATCTCATTATCACCATCCCTATGGTCCTCAATGGACATGCAGGTGTCAAATACGGAATCCCATTTCCGGTAATTGGTAGGGCCTCTTTTGGGACTGTTGGAATACATCTTCCTTCGGTGGTACGTGCACTCGTTGCTTGTGGTTGGTTTGGTATACAGACCTGGATAGGTGGATTGGCCATTTACGCTATTTTTAATGCATTGACAGGTGAACCTGGTAGCCCAGATTTGACATATGGGAAATTCGTGTGTTTTGGAATCTTTTGGATGATCAATATGTATTTCATCTGGAAAGGAACAGAAAGCATAA
>JALEGO010000271.1 GCA_022763165.1 Flavobacteriales bacterium | reverse complement strand
TTTTGAAGCCTTCCTTATCGTCTTTGAAGTTAGAACCCTTAAATTCCACTTCCTGTCCACGAGTGATAGTTATCACTAAGGACATAAGAATACAAACTACAATTCTATTCATTACAATCGTTTATTAAATATTGTTTTGCTGATTTACTACCTAAGGAAGCTGCTTTTTTCCAATCTGCGCAAGCTCCGGATGCGTTTCTTAACATTTCTCTAGCCATCCCCCTATTGGTAAGGGCACTTGCATAATTTGGATCAATTTGAAGAGCTTTGGTCAAAGTTTGCTCCGCATCTTTGTACTTTTCTTGCTTGAACAATATAGCACCCTTATTATTGAGCGCAATTGCGTATTTTGGGTTTCCTTCAAGTGCTTTGTTAAAATTCCAAAGCGCTTCTTTGAGGTTTCCTTGTTCCATTAATATTTTACCTCTATTATTATATGCCTGATAAAATTTCGGATCGGTCGTTACTGCTTTGGTATAGGCCGCTTTAGCTCCCTCCAAATCTCCCTTCCTCCTTTTGGTACTTCCTATGTTATTATAAATAAAGGCTTTAGATTGAAGACTAGCCGCTTTTTGATAGTCAGCTATTGCTTCATCAAACTTATCAAGCATTCTGTTACAGCTCCCTCTATCATTATATGCCTCATAATACTTATCATTAATATTCAGAGCCTTGCTGAACATTTCAAGCGCCTTTTGGTAGTCCGTATTCATAAATAGGGCAGTTCCCAAATTGTAGTATGTAGACGCCACGCCAGGCTGATGAAAAGTGACTTCTGTATAGTCTGATATGGCATTCTCATAATGTCTTTCTTTCATATGAATATCTGCTCTGGCAATTAAAGCTTGATCATGCTCATCATTTAATTCCAGGACTTTATTGAAGCTTTTTTTGGCTGCACTATATTTTTTAACTTGAGATTGTGCCAGTCCTTTATTATAATACGCTTCTATGAATTGATTGTCCAACTGAATGGCCTCATCAAACTTGGCAATAGCATCTGAATAGTTCTTGCTATTCATTAATGAAATTCCCTTGTTATAAGCTTCCTGTGATTTTGCTTTTTGTTCGTTTGCAGCGTTCAAGTTGGCTATTGAATCCTGATATGCCTTCTCCTTCTCAGTTAAATCTTGACCTATAATCGCTTGAGTCAGAAACAGAAATAGCACGAAAAAGTTAATTTTTTTCATATTCATGAATTGATTCTAAATTACGAATGTAATCATCTCACAATATCTGATAAAAATATTGGAATAAAATTTGATTGTTATTGCCTGTAACGCCTATTACAATCTAAATTATTAGTAATTTCGAAAAAATTAAATCAACATGACTAACAAAATAACCACCCCTATATTACTTATATTCAGCCTATTATTAAGCATTGCAACAAATGCTGAACCTAGCATGCATTCCAACTGGAGCGATATGCTGAGCAAACATGTAAGCCCATCAGGAGTCGTTGACTACGAAGGATTTAAGACAGACAGAGAAAGACTCTTGGACTATGTAAAACAGATCAGTCAAACAGATGTATCTAAAATGACCAAAGATGAAGAGCTTTGCTTCTGGATAAACGCTTATAATGCACTTACAGTAAAATTAATCCTTGACAACTACCCAGTTAAGAGTATCAAAGATATTAAGCAAGCGGATGATGGCCCATGGGATATTAAAGTGACACTTATAGGAGGAAAAAAATATTCTTTGAATGAAATAGAAAATGAGGTCATTAGAAAAAAGTTTGATGAACCACGAATACATTTTGCAATTGTATGTGCATCTTACTCTTGCCCTAAACTTAGAAACGAAGCTTATTTTCCTTCAAGGTTAAATGAACAACTTGATCAACAAACTAAAGCGTTTGTGAACGATGAAAAAAGAAACAAGCTTAGTGAAAACAAAGCGGAAATATCTCAGATTTTTGATTGGTTTAAAGGTGACTTTATGAAGAGTGGATCTGTGATTTCATTTTTGAATAAATATTCAAAAGTAAAGATCAGCCCAAGTGCTACCATATCTTATCTAGACTACGATTGGACTTTGAATAACAAATAACATACATTGCGTTAATACACGAGAAATGAAAAAAGCCTTACTATTTATGGTGTTTTGTGCATGCACTACTTTCAATTTTGCACAGGTAACAATAGACGGAACCAATATTGGAATCATAGATTACAAAATAACTGAGGTCAAGGATACATCTCCTTCCATAGCCATTACTGCACCAGGTGCAAATCAGACATGGAACTACACCAATATCAGCAATCATGAGACCAGCGTTGGGGTATTTCAGTATGTCAATTGGACCCCACATGCTAGCAAGTTTCCTACAGCCAATTTGGCTATGATGAGGGATAATGGAGCAGAATATTGGTACTACAATAAGGCATCCAATTCATTCAAAATAAATGGTGCTGTTGGTGACATTTTTGATTTTGGAGTACCTGTGGACTTTGTTTTAAATCCAGGTCAGACAATTGCAAATTTCCCACTCAATTATCAGGATGCATTTTCTGACAGTAGTACCTCAATAATTTTAGGAGATACTAGCCTTACTAATTTATTACCACTAGGAGGTATCTTTGATTCAGTAAGAGTTACTATTAACATTAAGACAAACGTAAATGTAGATGGCTGGGGCAGTTTAACAACGCCTCTTGGCACATTTGATGCGCTTAGAGTGAAAACTGTTTCTCACGTGGAATCAAAGTTTGCTGGAGGTACAGTTCTGCCGTTTGTTGGAACGACATGGGTCAACTTGTTCACAGAGAATGACACTACCAACCAATACTCATGGTGGTCAGACAGTGTTGGCTATTCGTTAATGTCCGTTGATGCTGATCAAAACGATGTTGTTGAGGAAGTCACTTACTTAAGTGCAATCCCAGGTCCATCTTCTATTCAAGAACTGGTAAAGTCAAATATCTCAATTTATCCTAACCCAAGTAATGGAATGTTCCAATTAAGAAATCTCACTGGGTCTGAAGACATATTTATCTACGATGCCTCTGGAAGATTAGCATATCAAAAACAGTTCAGTGGAGATGGCTATTTAGATTTAAGAAATTTAAATAATGGTATCTATAAGATTCAAATTATCGATGAAGGCCAGATGATTTTTTCCAAAAGTTTGATCATTGAAGAATAAAAAGAATCAATCTAAAATATTCTAAGAAGAAACCTGCGGCTAAAAAGTCGCAGGTTTTTTCTTGTCCAAGATTCTGATCATTTCAAAAACCTAATACCAAGATTGAATGTCTCCCCTGCTCCACCCCAATGCTTTCCTGCAAAAAAGTCTGTATAGAGCAACTCAAGGGCCAAATTATCAGTAACCTGATATTTGAAACCTAGTCCGGCTTGTGAAAAGTGGGAAGTAACCAACACATGTGTTTGTTCTGCGTTATTAAAGGGCAATTTTTTAGTTTCCCAAGTTGGTGAATGTTGTACAAATCCATATATCGTTGTCAACTTTGTTGGAAAATAACTGAGGAAGAAACTCACAGGAGTCATCAAATTGGAACTTTTAGGCTGGTTTTGGAAGTATCTAGAGCTATCCTTAGCAAACCTAAACAACAAATCCGCTTCCATGAAAATCTGAAATTTCTTATTCTTTCCAATGGGTTGATCATAGAAGAACTGATTCCACCAAACGTATCGATCCCAGTCCAACCATGGACGAAATCGCCTGCCAGTAGCAAGATCATATTCATCACCCTCGAGGTCTTTTGCTATCGGTATCCAGAGTGTACTCTGCAAGGAAATACTGATCCTTTTAAAAGGACTAATCTTCAATTTAGGCCCTATTGACGAAATCGTAGTCCTTGACTGAGTACTATCATTCGCAAATCTGAGAACCTGAAATGGAGAACTTGTGGAAGTATCCATGCTGAACGAGCGCAAATTTGCATCCATTCCAACATTCAACCATCTAGATTTTGTGATACCATAGTTAACAGTAAACTGAGTTGCATAGTAATTAACCCGATTGTTTGTCTCAACCTTTTCTCCCAATTCATTATGATATGCAGTTTGAGTGTAAATATTACTGAATGCTTGAACTTCAAATTGTCCTCTTTTCAACAGCTTTGAAGGGGTATAAGCCTGCACATTGGATAGTTTTGGAGCACTTGGTGTCACTTCTGGTATTTCACTATCCTTCTCCGAGAGATTGAACAGTGCATAATCGTTTAAAGTCCAGTCATAAGGATAATACATGACTTTATAATCCTTAGGAATATCTTCATTCCTGTAACTATTGATATAGGCAATTTCAGAATCATAATTTCTCGTAAAGTCTTCTTTAAACCATTTAAAGATTTCTGACAAAAAAACAGTCTTCGTTTTCGAATCGACCCTGATAAATTCATTGTTATTTAAAGCTTTTTTTGCTTGATCATCAAGCTGTGCAATTAAGTTGACACCAGTGTAAGCAAAGTCGGTTATTGGTGGACAACCTAAAGCCCCACAAACAAGAGCAAAATGAATTCTAGCATCCTTGTATTGCTTTCTAAGAATTTTGTTTTCCAAATCATCCAAAGTCATTTTTTTTCCAGCAATATTATGCTGGATACCATTGTATATACCATTAATGCTTTGAGGTCCATCAACAGGATAATTATCAACAATTGACTTTAAAACAAGAATATTGTAAGCATTGATTAAAAATGCTTTGTGATTATCATTATTGTCTGAGAATGAACTTTTGGAAATCATATCTACCAAAAGATTAAGCTCATTTGGGTTTTTCTTTATATCAGCATACCTGACCAATCCATCAGATACATGCTGTTTTAGAAAAGCATCGAACTTTTGATTCAAGTCTTGGGAATAAATCACAGTGCTCAGCAGGCCAAAAACCAATAATAATCGAAACTTCATTTTGACTTTTTATCAATATTTAGCCAAAGATTGCAATAATTTATCACAATAATATGTCGGTTTATATACAAGTTTGTAATAATTGTATGCATACATTTGCTGCGATCGATATGAAAAAAATTGTAATCATTGGCAATGGGATTTCTGGCATCACAGCGGCCAGAAATATAAGAAAATTGAGTGACTTTGAAATTACCGTCATCTCATCCGAAACAGATTATTTTTTTTCGAGAACGGCTTTGATGTATATATACATGGGGCACATGAGATTCAAGGATACACAACCCTATGAACCTCATTTTTGGACTAAGAATAGAATTAACTTAGTTCGAGACTATGTTGAAAAAGTTGATTTTGAGTCTAAAGCACTTCATCTAAAAACGGGTCAAACAATATCTTATGATGAGCTCATTTTGGCTACAGGTTCAAAACCCAATAAATTCGGATGGAAAGGCCAAGATCTTCCTGGTGTACAAGGACTTTACAGCTATCAAGACTTGGAACTATTGGAGCAAAATTCTAAAAATATCAAGCGGGGTGTCATTGTTGGTGGAGGTTTGATCGGTATTGAATTGGCTGAAATGCTTTTATCAAGAGGAATTGCAGTCACTTTTTTGGTAAGGGAAGCCAACTTTTGGAGCAGTGTCTTACCCAAACAAGAATCTGAACTTATTGGTCGACACATCAAAGAACATCACGTTGATATGAGGTACAATACCAATCTTGACGAAATTATTGCTGGTCCTGATGGTCGAGTTTGTGCAGTGAAGACCAAGGAAACTGGGGAAACAATAGATTGTCAAATGGTTGGTCTTACAGCTGGAGTAAGCCCAAATATCAGTTTTCTTAAAGACTCTACTCTTGAAACAGAGCGTGGTATACTTGTAGATGAATTTCTTAGAACAAATCATGATGGTGTTTATGCCATAGGTGATTGTGCTCAATTCAGAGTAGCTCCATCTGGTAGAAGACCTATAGAACAGGTCTGGTATACGGGAAGAATGATGGGTGAAACAGTAGCCAACACTATATGCGGTAAGCCAAGCTCTTACCAACCTGGACATTGGTTTAACTCTGCAAAATTCTTCGATATAGAATATCAAACATATGGTTGGGTGTTCAGTAAACTTAGAGAAGGAGAAGAAGATTTCTATTGGGAAAGTAAAGATGGCAAAAAATGCATGCACTTTGTTTATGAGAAAAGCTCTAGGAAGTTCATTGGCATTAACACATTTGGCATAAGACTTAGACATCATGCATTTGATCGGTGGTTAAATGAGGAAAGAACTGTTGACTTCATCATTGAACATCTTGCAGATGCCAATTTCGACCCAGAGCTTTATGCTCAACATGAACATGAAATCGTCCGTGAATTCAATACAAAAACTGGAGGAAATTTGAAGCTTAAAAAGAAAAGTTGGACCAATATTTTAAACTTTAGCTAATGAAGATTATTCAGAAAATTGGGATTTTGGTTTTTGTATCTGCAATGCTAATATTCATTGCAAGTACTTTTATGGGTTCTTTTGAATTGACACAAGACTCCATCTCAGTTTCTTTAAACGAGAAGCAAAAAAAACACATCCAAGAGGACTTAAATGGTCTTTCTGGAACTTACACGACACCTATTGCAATCACTTCTAAAATCAAAACGATTTATGATCAAAAAAATGAAGACTTAAGAAAACAAGAGCAATGGGGTGAAGTGATGTACGAATCTGGCGAAGAACTAAGTCTTCGAGTGCTTAGAATGAGCGCAACAGGCCCCTTCAAAGAAAAAAAAGGCCTCATGCTTTTTTTGACATTTGGTTTAGCAATTATTGGCAGTTTATTGTTCATACTACCACAATTTAAGCTTCTTGGACCTCCAGGAATTAAACATCATGGTATATATCACGATGCGATCACAAACAAAGGATGGGTGGCATGGATTGCTTTTTCCTTTCTAGTAATTTTTTACATTTTGCTGTACTTCTACCCATCAAATCTCATCAACCAAATCATGATGCTCGATGTTTGTAAGCAATGGTTAGGAGGTGAACAGGCCAGCCAATGGTTCCTTTATGGAGTTCTATATTGTGTTGCCATGACACTTATGGCAATCAGAATGTTTGTCAAATACAGGCACAATAATTACCAAATGGTCAGAACAGCTTCGGTATTGTTCTTTCAGCTGATTTTTGCTTTTTTATTGGTTGAGATTCTACCCCTTTTTAATCTTCCGGCAGTTGATCTTAAAAACGCATGGCCATTAGACTATGATTTCCTATTTGATTGGAATGTCAAGAATTTGTTTGCCATGGGCAATGCTGGAAAGTTCTTTTTCTTTTGGGGTATTATCTTGTCAATTGTTGTAGTGCCAACAATGACCTATTTTTTTGGAAAAAGATGGTATTGTTCTTGGGTTTGCGGTTGTGGTGGATTGGCGGAAACTTTAGGTGATCCATTCAGACAACACTCCGACAAATCTTTAAAGGCTTGGAAATTTGAGAGATATATTATTCATGCTGTTTTATTGTTTGCAGTGATCATGACCACTTGGACGGGTATGCATACTTATTCTGAGATCAGTGGTACAGCCAAATCCTCTTTCTTAGGTTTGTCTGTTTTTGACATTCGACAATGGTATGGTTTTTTGATCGGATCAATATTCTCCGGTGTAATTGGAACGGGATTCTATCCCATATTTGGGAATCGCGTTTGGTGCAGGTTTGGGTGCCCTTTGGCAGCCTTTATGGGTATTGTCCAAAGGTTTAAATCTAGATTCAGAATTACGACCAATGGCGGGCAGTGTATTTCTTGTGGAAACTGCTCTACGTACTGTGAACAAGGAATTGATGTTAGATCCTATGCACAAAAAGGTCAAAATATTGTAAGAGCATCATGTGTCGGATGTGGTGTTTGTGCTGCAGTGTGCCCTAGAGGAGTTCTGAAACTTGAAAATGGGCCCGAAGAAAAAAGGATTAATGACAACCCAATAATTATTGGGAATGATGGGATTAAACTCAACGTGTAAAATAATTAGCATTGTTCTGTTTTTAGTATCCTTAAGTCCAAGAATTTTCTCTCAACCGCAGAAAGAATACGTCAAAATTTTTGATGATGATAAGATTTTTTCTGACGGTTGGATGAAAGACTCTTTAAAATGCGACTTCTGGATTCACTATAAAGACTAAAAAGTCGTTTCCGATGGGAAATATAAAAACGACAGGCATCATGGTTGGTGGACATACTACATGGACGGGAACATTAAAATAACGGGTCCCTTTGAAAATGGCAAAGCATATGGACATTGGACAAAAACTCAAAATGGTAAAATGCTACTAGAGGGAGACTATCAAAACGGTTTCAAAGAAGGTTATTGGAAATCTTTTGATAAAAATGGAAATACACTTTCCGAAGGCAAATATGTTAAAGGAAGAAGAGAAGGATGGTGGATTCAACGCGACATGGACTACTTAATAGAATGCCACTATCGTGCAAACCTGAAAAATGGCTACTACAAAATGAGTGTAAAAAACCAGGTCATGAAAGAAGGAAACTATCAATCAAACAAGAAACAGGGCGTATGGATAGATTACTTTCCCAATGGAGATACGCTTAGTTCAGCAACATACAAAAAAGGTAAACTTGACGGTTTTTACAAAGAATTTAACCCAAACGGAAATATCTCTTTAATAGGATCTTATCAAAATAATGAGAAAAACGGACTTTGGATAGAAAAAGACAGTAATGGAAATCTTCTTTCGGAAGGCAATTTTTATAAAGATAAAAAGGAAGGATGGTGGAAATATTTTGACTCAGGACTTTTGGTAAATGAAGGAAATTTTAAAAATGATCTCAAAGATGGCACTTGGCTTCATTATACAAACGGATACGTAAGCAAAAAAGGAAACTACACAGAAGGCATTCAGGAAGGGGAATGGAAAACATTTGATAAATCAGGTAATATTACAAGTGTAATAGAG